>NZ_JBEPPJ010000008.1:0-147387 GCF_040547265.1 Arthrobacter sp. UYCo732
GGGGATCCGATCTGTGCCTCCAGTGCCCTCATCCGTGAGGACACCCCCTGCTGGGACAGTCCAAGCAGGGCAGCGGCGGCCGACAGGCTTCCCAGGTCCTGGACGGTGACGAGCATTTCCAATGCCGACAATTCCGGCATTCGCGGGCTCAGCACGGCCGGTCCTCCCTCATTCATGTCACCCGCAGACACAAGCGGGACTTGTAACCCCACAAGTGTATGCCCCCTACTGCCTGGACTGCGTGAACGCGAGGATGGGAGTCATGCACACCCCCACCGGCACAGAAACCGCACGCAGCCCTCATCCCGGAACGGGAAGACTTCACCGCCTGCGTTCGGGGACTGCAGCCAGGACCCCGGGACTGGCCCTGGCCGTGGCGATCGCTGTAGTTGCAACGGTGATCGGTCGTTTCGTTCCCCTGGTGGGCGGCCCGGTCAGCGCCATCGTCATCGGCGTGGCACTGGCCGCGCTGATCAAACCCCGAGACCGGCTACGACCAGGCATCAACACGGCAGGCAAGTTCATCCTGCAGTTCTCCGTCGTCGTCCTCGGTTCCCAACTGTCCCTGTCCCAGATCGCCCAGGTCGGCCTGGAATCCCTGCCCGTCATGCTCGGCACCCTGATGGCTTGCCTCTTTGCGGCCTACCTGCTGGGCCGCTGGCTCGGAATCGTCGGGGACCTGCGCACCCTCATCGGCGTCGGCACCGGCATCTGTGGCGCCTCCGCCATCGCCGCAGTCACCCCGGTGATCGGCGCCGTCAGCGTTGACGTTGCCTACGCGATCTCCACAATCTTCCTATTCAACATCGCCGCCGTCCTGGCCTTCCCCCTTATCGGTCATCTGCTGGCCCGCGCGATGGCGGTCAGTTTTCGACATGCAAGGGGTGGTCTCAACCATTGATCCTCTGCTGAGATGTTCCCCTAGACAAGCGTCCTTTGGACCGCATCTCGTGCGCCGGGGATTTGGCTGCGTGAAGCCTCAACGGCCATGGCGACAACGGCCAGGAATCCCATGCACATGTACATGAAGCGCAAGAACTTTATCGTCGGTAGCTCGTCAAAGGTGAAGCCTTCCGCCGCTACTTCCTCCTCTCTTTGTACACGCGGGAACAGCCTGTGCGGCGCCGTTGACCTCCCTGAAGACGCAGAGGCCGAACAGGAAGATCGAGAGTCCGAGGGCGCACCGGATGGCGGCGGCCTCGGATGTGCAGACCGAGTCAGAGATAGCCCAGGCGATTAGCTCCACGTCGATGCGAGCTCGGTGAAGGCCTGGCTGGCTGCGTTCACGTAAGCGCCTTTCCTCCTGAGCAGGGCTGCCGTGCGGGGTGGGATGGGCGGTGACAGGTCAATGAGGTGCAGTTTGGGCTGTTCGCGGGTGATGGCTTCGGGCAGCACGGTGGCGAGTTGGCCGCGGCGGATGATTTCGACGATCGCGCTGATGGAGTCGGCCTCGATCGCGATGCGGGGGTCAATGCCGTGGTCCCGGAAGTGCTGGTCGATGTGGCGCCGGGTTGCAAAGTCGCTACTGAGGAGTACAAGCCTCTCTTGTTCGAGCTCCAGCAGGCCCGTGGGTGTCTGCGTGCCGGCGCGGGGGTGGTTGTTGCCGACGACCAGGCCAAGGGTTTCGACGAACAATGCCTGGGTCTCGATCTCGGACGAACGTGCCTGGGCGAAAGCGATGCCGAGATCGAGGGTGTCCGCGGCCAGTGCGGCCTCGATGCGGTCCTGGGTCATCTCCCGCACGCTCAACGTGATGCCTGGATAGAGGGTGCTGAATCGTTCGACCAGCGGACCGATCAGGTAAGCGGTGAACGTGGGCGTCATCGCCAGCCGGAGCGATCCACGGCTTAGATCCTGCACGTCGTGGATGGCCCGGGTTCCGGCGTCAAGCTCCCGCAGGGCGCGGCGGGCATAGCGCAGGTAGGTCTCGCCGGCGTCGGTCAGCCGCACGGTCCGCCCGGACCTGTCCAGGAGTTGGACGTGCAGCGAGATCTCCAGTTGCTTGATCTGTTGGGACAGCGTGGGTTGGGACACATGCAGCGCCTCGGCAGCGCGGGTGAAGTTCTGGTGTTCCGCGACCGCGGTCAGGTAACGAAGGTGGCGTAGCATCACGACTCTCCAACTATAGGAAATACTTATTGACCTCATTGCAAACGAGTCTTGGACACTATAGATAGTTTCCGTCATCCTTGAGTTATCCCCCAAAACATCAAGGAGACGGCCCATGCAAGACATCATCGACGGCTTTCTGAAATTTCAACGGGAAGCCTTTCCGAAACGCTCTGGACTCTTCAAGGAGCTGGCTACCGCCCAGAACCCCGGGGCACTGTTCATTGCCTGCTCGGACAGCCGGGTCGTGCCGGAGTTGCTGACCCAGCGGGAACCGGGCGATTTGTTCGTGATCCGCAACGCCGGCAACATCGTGCCGGCCTACGGCCCGGAGCCCGGCGGTGTCTCCGCGACAGTCGAGTACGCTGTCGCCGTCCTGGGCGTCACGGACATCATCATCTGTGGCCATTCCGACTGCGGAGCGATGACAGCCATCTCCTCCAACACGAACCTGGACCACCTGCCTGCCGTGGCCAGCTGGCTTGCCTATGCTGACGCGGCGAAGGTCGTCAACGCCGCCCGCACCCACGGGTCCGCCCAGGAGCGGCTGGAGGCCATGGTCCGCGGGAACGTCATCGCCCAGCTGACCAACATCAGGACCCATCCCTCCGTCTCCCTGGCCCTGGACCAGAACCAGCTGAACCTCCACGGCTGGGTCTACGACATCGAAACGGGCACCATCGACACCCTCGACGGCGCCACAGGCCTCTTTGTCCCACTCGCGGACAACCCCCAGACCAGTGCCACGCCGGCCACAGCCGGCCTGGCCGCCTAACCACCCGATAACACCCAAGGAAAAGGAAAACACCATGATTCATTCCCAGAACGCCCAGGCTCCGCGCGAGGAACTGACCGCCGCCATCATCGATGCCAAGATGCGCAAGAACCTCTCCTGGCAGGAACTGACCGACGGCACTGGTCTGAGCCTGGCCTTCGTCACCGCCGCCCTGCTCGGCCAGCATCCCTTGCCGGAAACCGCTGCGGAAATCGTCGCCGAGCGGCTGGATCTGGGCGAGGACGCCTCCATGCTGCTGCAGACCATCCCGCTGCGCGGCAGCATCCCCGGCGGCATCCCAACCGACCCCACCATCTACCGTTTCTACGAAATGCTCCAGGTCTACGGATCCACCCTGAAAGCCCTGGTGCACGAACAGTTCGGTGACGGCATCATCAGTGCCATCAACTTCAAGCTGGACATCAAGAAAGTTGAAGACCCCGACGGCGGTTCACGTGCCGTGATCACCCTCGACGGCAAATACCTGCCCACCAAACCGTTCTGATCTCCACCGTGGCTGTGTTCTCGGAATGAGGACACAGCCACGGCTTCGCCCGAACTTACCTCCCAGCCCAGGAACATCATGGACTTCGTTCAACGCACCATCGATATCGCCCGTGCCAATGTCGAGAAAGTTGGGCGACCCTTCGCGACCGTCATTGCCCGCGACGAGGAAATTATCGCCGAGAGCCCCAATCGGGTGTCCCAGACGAACGACCCACCGCGCACGCCGAGATCCTCGCGATCCGCGAGGCCTGAACCCGGCTCGGTACCGAGCACCTGACCGGGTGCAAGATCTACGTGCTTGCCCATCCCTCCCCGATGTGCCTCGGCTCGCTGTACTACTGCAGCCCCGAGAAGGTCGTCTTCCTCACCCAGCGCGTCGACTACGAACCGCACTAGGTCGATGACCCAAGTACTTCGAACTGGCCACCTTCTGCCAGAACGGCAAGTTCTGAGGACAAGGATTTTTTCCCAAGCCTCTTGCCAGCTGCTGCCTGATGGCCGCCGTTGCCGGCTGGGGTTGGTGACGGCACCAGCTTCTGCCGCTGAGTTGATCTGTTCAGAACGTATGCGAAAAGCAGGGTGCTGGCGAGGACGCCCAGCGCGATTCCCAACGGGGCGCGGAAAGGCTCCGCTGCGTTGGCCAGGACAGCAATAATCACCCCCGCAATAACCGCACACAGGCCAGCTATTCGAAGTGATATCCGGCTGATGCTGAACGTGAACAAATACCCGCTGGCGTCCGACGAAACCGCATGTTCGTTGATTTGCCGAGAATAGCCCCGCGAGCGCTGATTGAACATCCCCTGGGTGGACAGTGGGGGCTGCGGCAGTCGCGGCCCTGGTGATGGGCGCCCAGACCAGCTCTGGGCGCCAGACATTTTTCCTGTCGTGGCGGTTCGGTTACCGACTGCAACCTTGTCCCCCCTCCCCTGCGCTGAATGCATCGGACATATCCGCAGTAATTTTGTTTTGGGCCGCGCCGGGCCGGCGGCCTGGGCCTTTCGTAGCATTGCAATGGGGCTTTGGCCGATGGGCCAGCCACGTCCGCAATCGTCACATGCCCACATTCCGGGGCAAGGATGGCGCGCTGTCCCGTGGCACAGCGGACACGTCTTCTTCAACTTGGTCACGGGAAGGAGCCTAAGCGCCGGGTCCGACATTATCTGCCCGGCTGAGACGGGAACCGACCTGCGTCGGCTCGGCCGGAGTGGGGTCCAGACATCACCCACCGGACCGGCGAGTAGGGGGGCCAAAGCTGTTCAGGAGTACCGCTGTGATGGTCGGGATAGTGGGAGGGCCCATGAGTCCTGCCAGAACCATAAAGGCCGGGATCCGGATCGGCGTCGAGGCCTTCGGAGAGCGTTGCGCTAACGGGAGTGGGGATAGCACCGGGACGCGGCGCCGCAGTCGTGTGCGTTCGGGTCGCCGGTTCAGTGGTAGTGAACGAAGGAACCTGCTCGTGCAGGTCCCTTCGTTGGGCTTCAGTTTAGTGCGCGGCTTCGGTGGAGGTCGCTTCCTGTGCCTTCTGATGGAACCACTCGATGTGCTCTTGCAGGAGTCGGGCCGCGAGTTCTCCGTCGTGTGACTGGACGGCGTCGAAGATGCCGTGGTGCTGGGTTCGAAGAGTGGACATGACGTCGGGCCACGCTTCCATGGCGTCCATAGCACCTTTGACGTAGCTGACGATGGCGCCGCTGAGGGATTCCATCATGGTGGCGACTACGGCGTTCCCGGCAAGCGAACTCAGTGCTACGTGGAATCTGGCGTCCAGTTCATGGAACGTCGCCCGGCTGATGGCGGGGTTGTCCATGGCGTGCAGCAGTTGGGCTGCCTGCTCCAGATCTTCGTCCCCTCCCGTACGGGCGGCACTGACCCGGGCAGTCCAGGTTTCGAGCAGGATGCGGGTCTGGACTATGTCTGCGACCGGCAGTCGGTTAGTGGCAACGTGGAGCCGCAGCGCCGACGACAGGCCCGCGGAGGGATCAGAAACAATGATGGCGCCGGAGGTGGGGCCGGACCCGACGGAACTGCGCAGTATTCCCATGGCATCCAGCACCCGGATGGCCTCCCGCACTGATGCCCGGGAGATGCCGTAGGTTTCGGCGAGTGTTCGTTCGCCCGGGAGGCGGTCCCCTACTTTGATTTTGCCCGAGCGCAGGTCCGCTTCAATATCCTTCAGGAGCGCGTCATGGGTACGACGGCGGGGTGTTGCTCCTGCTTCGGCAGATATCATGGGCGGTTCCTTACGGGCGGGGCGTGTGCGGGCCGTCTGCCCGCACACGCCGTACTAACCTGGCGGGACGCTAGGGTAGCATCCAGCCGAGGATGGATGTGGACTGGAGGTAGGAGAGGGTGCAAAGCACCAGCAACAGCGCCACGCTCCACCCGACTACTTTACGCAGGATCACCGATTCCTTGCCTTCAAGGTTGACCGCAGACGCGGCGATGGCCAGGTTCTGCGGGCTGATCAGCTTACCGACGACGCCCCCGGACGTGTTTCCGGCCACGAGAAGGTTTGGATCGATTCCTGCTTTCAGGCCGGCGGTCTGCTGCAGCTTGGCGAACAGCGCGTTAGCGGAGGTGTCGGAACCGGTGACGGCGGTGCCGATCCAGCCCAGGACGGGTGAGAGGAACGCGAAGAAGGTGCCCGTGCCGGCTAGCCAGGTGCCGATGGAGACCGTCTGCCCGGAAAAGTTCATCACGTAGGCCAGGGCGAGGACGGTAAGGATGGTCAGTCCTGCCCACCGCATCCGGTAGATGGTGCGGCCGATCTCCTTCACCGCGTTACCTACTGTGAGCGGGTAGCTGCCGCTGTCGTTGTACTTCGAATACACGCAGGCGACGATCAGGCCCGTGATCAGCAGCAGGGTGCCGGGGGTGGAGAGCCACTGGAAGGAGTAGACGGTGGAGGAGACAGGCTTGCCTTCGGCGTTGACCAGGGCGTCGTGCAGGATTGGCCAGGGGATCTTGACGTCAGTCGAGGCAAGGAACGCAGGGACATCCACGCCCAGTTTCCACAGCTTGGCAATACCGAACACGACGATCACCAGGAAGTACGGGAACAGGGCGAGCCAGGTGCGGGTCCGGGTCAGACGGTCCGATGCGGTATCGGTGATGGTGACCGTGGTTGCCCCGTGTGAGCCGCCGCCTGCGGTGGCGGCTGCCGCCTTCGCAGCCGACTCGGAGGCGACGCCGAGACGTTCCCGTGCAGCGACGCTGCCCTTGGGCGTCCAGACGTGGAAGAACAGCACTGCTGCGCCGAGGCCGACGAGGGAGGCGACGATGTCGGTGAGCTCGTAGGAGAAGTAGTTCGAGCAGAGGTGCTGTGCGATGGCGAAGGAGAAGCCGATAACGAGCGCGGCGGGCCAGCAGTCTTTCAGGCCTTTGCGGCCGTCGAGGATGAAGAGCAGGATCAGCGGCACGATGGTGGCCAGTAGCGGCGCCTGGCGGCCGACAACAGAAGCAATGTCAGTGGCGTGCAGTCCGGTGAGCCCTGCCGCGGTCGTGATCGGGATGGCCATGGCGCCGAAGGCGACCGGGGCGGTGTTGGCTACCAGCGCGGCCCCCGCGGCGCGCAGCGGCGGCAGGCCGAGTGCGAGCAGCATGGTGGCGGTGATCGCGACGGGTGCGCCGAACCCAGCCAAGGCCTCAAGCAGGCCACCGAAGCAGAAGGCGACGAGGACCGCCTGCAGGCGGATGTCGCCTTTGCCGATCACGTCAAAGACGCGGCGGAGATCTTCGAACCGGCCGCTGAGGACCGTGACCTGATACAGCCACACGGCCATGATGACAATCCACAGCACCGGGAAGGCACCGAAAACCCCGCCCTGGGTTGCGGACAGGAGTGCAAGGCCGGCAGGCATCTGGAAGGCGAGGATTCCGACCAAGAGGGCTACCAGGAGTGCGAAGGCGCCGGCGACATGCGCTCTGGTCTTGACCACGGCGAGGAGGATAAAGAAGGTCAGCAGCGGCAGCAGGGCGACGATGGCCGACCAGGCGACGCTGTTGAGCACCGGGTCGGTGCTGGGGGTGAAGTGTTCCACGGAGTTCCTCCACGGTGAGGGGTGACAGGGAAGTTGTGGTCGGACCTCTGTGGTCGGACCACCAGAGTGTAGCGCAATTTTTCCGGACGTGTGAGCCCCTTCACTTTCGTCCAATGGGTTGTCAGTGGCGGGCGTCACGTGATTTACTATGGTCAGACCACAAACCCCTGAGCCCCGAAAGGCTGCCATGCGAATCGCTTTGTTCGCTACGTGCATCGTGGATGCGATGTACCCCGCCACGGCGCGGGCTACCGTGAAGATCTTGGAGCGGTTGGGACACGAAGTCGCGTTCCCGTCCGGTCAGGCCTGCTGCGGGCAGATGCATGTCAACAGCGGCTACCTCAAGGAAGCCCTTCCCGTTATCGCCAACCACGTCGCCGCTTTTGATACGGAGGACTACGACGTCGCTGTCGCGCCGTCCGGGTCTTGCGTGGCATCGGTGAAGCACCAGCACCCGATGGTCGCCCGCGCCTGCGGGGACGCGGATCTGGAGGCCCGCGCGACCGCCGTCGGCGCCAAAATCTATGAACTTTCCGAACTGCTCGTGGACGTTCTCAGGGTTACCGACGCCGGCGCCCAGCTCGGCTCCTACTTCCCGCACCGGGTGACCTACCACCCCAGTTGCCACGGCATGCGCCTGCTCAGGCTCGGTGACCGGCAGTCCCGGCTGCTGCGCAGCGTCCAGGGAATTGACATGGCGGAACTGCCGGAAGCGGACCAGTGCTGCGGTTTCGGCGGGACATTCTCGATGAAGAACGCCGATGTCTCGTCCGCCATGCTTGAGGACAAGACAGCCAACATCACGGCAACCGGTGCGAGCCTGTGCGCTGGCGGAGACGCCTCCTGCCTCATGCACATCGGCGGCGGCCTCTCCCGCCAGGGCAGCGACGTCACCACCCTGCACCTGGCGGAAATCCTCGCAAGCACTATGGAAGAACCCGCGTCTGTCACCGGCGAAGTTCTCGTTTCCACCGGAAAGCCAACACGATGAGCACCTTCCTTGGCATGCCATCACTTCCCGTCTATGGCACGGGCAACCTGCACGCCTCCGAGCCATTCCCGAAGGCCGCGCACCGGGAGCTCGGCAACGCCCAACTCCGGGCCAACCTCGGCCATGCCACGCACACCATCCGCGACAAGCGGATCCAGGTGGTCTCGGAACTGCCGGACTGGGAGCAGCTGCGCGACGCCGGGTCCGCCATCAAAGAATCCGTGATGGCCCGGCTGCCCGAACTCCTCGAACAGTTCGAAGCGAATTTCACAGCCCGCGGCGGGGTTATCCACTGGGCCCGCGATGCGGACGAGGCAAACGCCATCGTCGCGGACCTGATCCGGGAAACCGGGGAAACCGAAGCGGTCAAGATCAAGTCCATGGCCACTCAGGAAATCGGGCTCAACGAATACCTCGAAGAGCAGGGCATCGCGGCGTTCGAGACCGACCTGGCCGAGCTGATCGTCCAGCTGGACCACGACAAGCCCAGCCACATCCTCGTCCCCGCCATCCACAAGAACCGCACCCAGGTCAGGGACATCTTCCTGCGCGAAATGGAAGGCGTGGACCCGGACCTGACCAACGAACCGGCACGCCTCGCCGGCGCCGCCCGGGCCCACCTGCGCCGGAAATTCCTCACCGCCAAGGTCGCCGTCTCCGGCGCCAACTTCGCCATCGCCGACTCCGGTACCCTCGCCGTCGTCGAATCCGAAGGTAACGGCCGCATGTGCCTGACCCTGCCCGAGACACTGATCACCGTAATGGGCGTCGAGAAGCTCCTGCCCACCTGGCAGGACCTCGAAGTGTTCATGCAGTTGCTGCCCCGATCCTCCACCGGGGAAAGGATGAACCCTTACACCTCGCTCTGGACCGGCGTCACCGAAGGCGACGGACCCCAGAACGTTCACCTGGTGCTGCTGGACAACGGGCGCAGTGCCGCCCTGGCCGATGAAATGGGACGCTCCGCCCTTCACTGCATCCGGTGCAGCGCCTGCATGAACGTCTGCCCCGTTTATGAGCGCACCGGCGGCCACGCCTACGGCTCCACCTATCCCGGGCCGATCGGGGCGATCCTGTCCCCGCTGATGACAGGCATCCAGGCTGCGGAGAACAACTCTTTGCCCTACGCCTCCTCACTGTGCGGGGCCTGCTACGACGCGTGCCCAGTCAAGATCAACATCCCGGACATCCTGGTGCACCTGCGCAGCGTCGACGTGGACAGCAAACGCGGAAAGAAAAAGCTCCCCAGCCAAATGGACGTCGGCATGAACGCCGCCTCCTGGGCGCTGTCCTCTGGCAAACGCCTCGGCCTGCTCGAAAAAGGACTGCCGCTGGGCCGCCTGGCCGCCGGCCCCGACAAGAAAATCACCAAACTGCCCGGCATCGCCGCCGGCTGGACCCAAAGCCGCGACATCCCGGCGCCGCCCACGCAGTCCTTCCGCGACTGGTGGAAAAAGGACCACCGGGCCCCGGACACCGACGCAGCACCCGCAGCCCACAACCAGGAAGACCAGCCATGAGCGCCCGCGAAGAGATCCTTGAGCGGATCCGCACCGCCCTGAAAGACAACCCCCAGGCCCCGGTGATTCCCCGCGAATACAGGGCCGCATCCCAGCTGGACGAAGCTGAACTGATCGAGCTGCTGGTGGACCGCCTGATCGACTACAAAGCACAGGTCTCCATCGTGGACGCTCAAAACGTGCCGGCACGGATCGCGGAACTCCTCGCAGGGGCCGGCAGTTACGTCGTACCCGCAGGGCTGGACGCCGGCTGGCTCATCGGATTTGAACTCGAACATGACAGCCGGCGCCGCCTGGATTCAGCCACTGGCCCGCTGAGCGTTGCCGAGCTCGACGGTATCGACGCCGTCGTGACAGGCAGCGCCGTCGCGGTCGCAGAGACGGGGACCATCATCTTGGACGCCAGCCCCAACCAGGGCCGCCGTGCGATTACCCTCGTCCCGGACCATCACATCTGCGTCGTGAAAGCCGCCGACATCGCCGGAATCCTGCCCGAGGCGCTGCGCCGGATCGACGGCACCAGCCCGCTGACCATGATCAGCGGTCCCAGTGCCACCAGCGACATAGAACTCGAACGCGTTGAGGGAGTCCACGGCCCCCGCAAACTCGACGTCATCATCGCCCGCTGATCCGTGGTGGATTCCACGGACTCCGGGTCCAGGCCGGTCCAGGGTTTTGTGCCGGAATAGTAGACGGTGACGGACTCCCCGGCAAGTTCCCGCATGAGACCGGCGGCCAGTTGGAACTTGCCGCCGTTCTTGCTGCAGACGAACAGGACACCAGGGATCTTGCTGTTTCCGTTCATGCGCAGGTGCCCTCTTTCTGTTCAGATACCGGCAGTGAGTCAACCCGTTTCGTGATGCGTTCGTGGATCTGGGCGGAACCCGATACAGGGGACCACGACGTCGGCGTCCAGAGTTCGTCCGTCGGCGGCTTTAGCGCTCACTTGACTGTCCAGCGTCTTGAGCGAGGAGATGCCGAAGCCGGTGTGCAATTCGACGGTCCCGGCCTCCACGAGGCGGCGGAGCCGGGATCCGAGCTGGCCGCGGGCAGGCAGGCCGTCGAGGTCGCCGCCCCCAAAGACCTTGTCGGCGGAAGGCCCGCGCACGGCCCAGCGAATGGTGGTTCCGGGCGGTTGATCAGGGTGTTCGCTGCCGAATGCCCGGCTCCGACCACCAGGACGCGGCGGCCCGCGAAGGACGCCCGGTCACGTCCTCTGACGTCCGGCAGGGGCGATGAGATCCGGCCGGCGGCGGCGTCCTCACCGATGGCGGGCAGGCCTGACGTGCCCAGCGGGTTTGCGCGTGGACCAGGTGCCGGACGCGTCCACGACGGCGGCAGCTGTGTGGTCGCGGACCTCACCGCCGTTGTGCTCAACGCGGACGGTGAACGGCGTGTTCTCGCGGTTGCGCGTATGGGTCTTGTCCATGCCGGCGCGGGTCACCGCCAGGACCCGGGCACCGGAATGCAGCCGGGTCCTGATCGCCGGAAGTGCGGCCAGGGGTGCCAGGTAGTTGTCAATGAGTTCCCCGCCGTAGGGCAGTGCCGTCAGGCGCGGCGTCTCCCAGCCGGCAGCCTCCAGCAAACGCGCGGCGGCGGCGTCGTGGTTTAACCGCCACGGTGAGAACAGCCTGATGTGGCGCCACTGCTCAATGGCGGATCCTGCCGTCGGGCCTGCCTCAAAGATCAGCGGCTCGAGGCCGCGTTCGAGCAGGTGCGCCGCGGCGGCCAGTCCGACGGGCCCGGCGCCGACGACTGCGACGGGAAGGTTCCTCGCTGAATCCATGCTGTCCTCTGTTTCATCCATTGGTGCGGCGGTTCGCGTTGGCTTACCTGGCGGCATGAATCAGGGAATCGATCAGACCCTCGATACGGGTCCTGATCTCGTTGCGGATGGGGCGCACTGCGTCCACGCCATGGCCGGCCGGGTCCTCCAGGACCCAGTCCTCGTAGCGTTTGCCGGGGAAATACGGGCACTCGTCGCCGCAGCCCATGGTGATGACGACGTCGGACTCTTTGACTGCCTCGGTGGTGAGGACTTTGGGGATCGCGGCGGACATGTCGATTCCGAGCTCTGCCATGGCCTCGACGGCGGCTGGGTTGACCTTGTCGGCGGGCTGGGAACCGGCGGAGCGGACCTCGATTTCGCCCTGCCCCAGCGTGGTGAGGAAGGCGGCGGCCATCTGGGAGCGTCCAGCGTTGTGGACGCAGACGAACAGGACGGAAGGCTTCTTGGCGGTATCGGTGCTCACGGGTTTTTCCTGGAATCAGTCGGGTGCAGGATCGGTCTTAGCGCGGAATCACGCTGCGCGCATACGGGGGGCAAGGTCACCGATGCGGGCGGCAATGTCGGTAAAGGCGCCCTCAAAGGCTTCCTCCGTATTCAGCCGCAGCGGATCCGGGACGGACCAGTGGATGCCTTTGAGTCCGGGAAGTTCCTCGTGGGCGTTATCGCAGACGGTGACCACAAAGTCCTCAGCGTGCGCCGCCGGGTCCAGCAGGAGCGGGCGGAGTTCAGCGAGGTTGACGCCGTGGCGGCGGGCGACGTCGATCGCCCCCTGGGCGATGCGCTCCGCAGGATGGGTCCCCGCCGATGTCGAGGGGATGCCGCTGGCCTGCATCCAGAGGGCGGCCGCCAGTTGCGACCGCGCACTGTTGCGGGTGCAGACGAACAGCACGCGGCGCGCCGCGTGCTCACGCCCGGGGGCCAGCCCTTCCAGCGCACCGCCGGCGAGCCGGACATAGCTGCGCCGCTTATCGGCCTCGGACCGGTGGCGGATCGCCAACCCCGCCCCTTCCAGCGTCCGCAGATGGTGGGACAGCAGATTCGAGGACATCCCCAGCTCCGCCTGGAGCTCCGTGGGGGAAAGGTCTCCCACGGTCAGCAGGTCCACAATGCGGAGGCGCGCTGGATCCGCCAGGGCTGCATGTTTTGCGACCCGCGCCTGAAAGCGGTCAACTGGCTCAGTTTTCATTGGTTCAATTTTGACTGAGTTAATTTCTTGGGTCAAGCTGGTGCCATGACTTCCCACCACCCGCCGTTGTGGCGCCGCGCCCTCGCCGAACTGCTCGGCACCGGCTTGCTCGTGTCCATCGTCGTCGGCTCCGGAATCGCGGCGGAGCGGCTCTCCCCCGGCGACTTCGGCCTGCAGCTGCTGCAGAACAGCACCGCAACGGTCCTGGGCCTGACCGTGCTGATCCTCGTATTCGGCCCCGTCAGCGGCGCGCACCTCAACCCCGCGGTCTCCCTTGTGGACTGGGTCCTGGGCCGGCACAGCGGGACCGGGCTGACCCTTCCGCAACTGGGCACCTACGTGGTGGCGCAGACCGTGGGTGCGATCAGCGGCAGCCTGCTCGCGAACGCCATGTTTGACGTGGGAACCTCCATCTCGACCAAAGACCGGGCATCCTCGGGGCACCTGCTGGGCGAGGTGGTGGCTACCGCAGGGCTCGTCCTGCTGATATTCGCCCTGGCCGCCACCAAACGGGGCGCCCTCGCCGCACCGGCAGCCGGTGCCTACATCGGAGCCGCATATTGGTTCACTTCGTCGTCGTCGTTCGCAAACCCGGCCGTGACCGTGGGCCGCGCCTTCAGCGACACGGCGGCGGGCATCGCACCCGCTTCGGTTCCCGGGTTCGTCGCAGCGCAGCTGATCGGTGCGGCTGTGGCCCTGGGCCTGCTCCTGGTGCTGTTCCCCTCCGCAGCGCGCACTGCGGACGACGCCGTTCTTCCGCATTCCCTGGAAAGGACCGGCGCCTAAGCTCGTCCCCGGCGTCCGGGACGGCGGCGCCGGAATCCTCACCACTCTGTAACCTCTCATGGCGTCCGGGTGAGGCGGGTAGACTCGTCGGAGGTGAGCCGGGAAGTCTGGTCGGCACGTTATTTGTCGACTCATTGTTTAGGACACCTTTTATGAACAAGAACCCATCCGTTCCGCCGCGCAAATCAGTCCTGGGACGGGGAAGCTATGGCGAAACGCTCCGCATCGGCGAGATCCTGCGGAAGGAAACCGTTGGCGGCATATTGCTGGTGGCCGCGGCCGTCATGGCCCTGATCTGGGCAAATTCCCCGCTTTCCCCCAGCTACTTCGCGTTGCGCGACCTTCGCATCGGCTACGAACCGTGGCACCTGGAACTCAGCCTGGGAGCCTGGGCTGCCGACGGACTGCTGGCGATCTTCTTCTTCCTCGTGGGGCTGGAACTTAAACGTGAGTTCGTAGCCGGAGATCTTCGGCAATTCAGCAAATCCGTGGTGCCCATCGCCGCGGCAGCCGGGGGCGTGGCAGTCCCGGCAGCCATTTATGCGCTCATCAATCTTGCCAGCCCAGAGACCCTGCGGGGCTGGGCCATCCCGACGGCAACCGATATCGCTTTTGCCGTGGCCGTGCTGGCGATCATCGGCTCGCACCTGCCCAGCGCGCTCCGGATCTTCCTGCTGACATTGGCTGTGGTGGATGACCTCCTGGCCATCGGCATCATCGCAGTGTTCTATTCCGGCGACCTGCACGCCGAATTCCTGCTCCTGGCCCTGATTCCGCTCGCTGCGTACACTTTCCTGGCCCAGAAGTACCGCCGCTTCTTCGGCACGAAGGTGGCGGCTGCCTGGGTGATCCTCCTTCCCCTGGGGGTGATCACCTGGGCCCTGGTGCACGCCTCCGGTATCCATGCCACGGTGGCCGGAGTGCTGCTGGGGTTCGCCATCCCGGTGATCAGGTCCAAGGCAAGCGGCGGACCCTCGGCTGGTCCCGGGCTCTCAGAGATTTTCGAACACCGGTTCCGGCCCATTTCCGCCGGCATTGCAGTCCCGGTGTTTGCTTTCTTCTCCGCCGGCGTGGCGGTAGGCGGCTGGGACGGTCTCATCTCGGCCGTGACGGACCCTGTGGCCATCGGTGTGGTTGTGGCGCTGGTGCTCGGTAAACCGGCCGGAATCCTCGGCACCACCTGGCTCCTCACCAAGGCCACCAGAGCATCCCTGGACCGGACATTGAAGTGGCTTGATGTGTTCGGGGTGTCGCTGTTGGCCGGCATCGGCTTCACCGTTTCGCTCCTCGTGGCGGAGCTGAGCTTCGGCCAGGGCAGCGCCCACGAAGACCATGCCAAGGTGGGGATCCTCACCGCGTCGATGCTCGCCGCACTCCTAGCCGCAGCGGTGCTGGGCACCCGCAACCGCCAGTACCGGGCCTTGGAAGCGGAAGAGGCTATCGACACTGACCGGGACGGCATCCCTGACGTTTACCAGCAGACTGGGCGCTAACCCGTCAGAGCCGATCGGTCTTCACCACCGTGAACAGCACCGCCGAGTCCTCCTCCGCCTCGAGGCTGTGCAGCCCGTCGGGAACGATCAGGAGGTCCCCCGTTCTCCCCTGCCACGATTCGCCGCCAGCTTTGAGCCAGACCGAGCCCTTGAGGACATAGAGAGTGGCCTCGCCGGGGTTCTGGTGTTCGCTGAGCTGCGTTCCGGCGCGGAAGGCCATCACGGTCTGCCGCAGTTTCTTTTCGTGTCCGCCGAAGGCTGTGTCCGCGGCCCGCCCGCTGGGCGCCGCCACCGCGGCCGCGATCTGTTGACGGGCCAAGGCATCGATCGATATCTTCTGCATGAGCCAACCGTACCCACGAATCGTCTGCTTAAGCAGAGCCCCGCAGGTCCCGTTTCCAGTAATGGCCGCGAGCGCCGGCGTCGTACGCTGAACCTATGGACTCCGTGGTCCGGGACCTCACGCTCCGCACCGGCATCACCGTGCCGTGCCTCGTCCAGGGCGGCGCCGGATCTCCGCCGGTATTACTGCTGCATGCGTGGGGCGAATCCCGCGGGAGTTTTGACCGCCTTATACCGCAACTGAACGGCTTCACCGTCTACGTCCCCGACCTCCGCGGGCAGGGCGACGCCGCGAAACCCGTGGACGGTTACTCCCTAGCAGAGCAGGCCGACGACGCCGTTGCGATCCTCGACGCTCTCAGCCTGCCGCGCGCTTTGGTGCTTGGCTCCTCCAGCGGCGGTTACGTCGCCCAACAGGTGGCCATCACCTGCCCCGAGCGTGTGGCAGCCCTCGCGCTGGTGGGCAGTCCCTTGAGCCTTCACGGGCGGACCCCCGTTGCCGACGACGTGGACCGCCTGACGGACCCAATCGACGAAGACTGGGTGCGGGATTCCTTGTCCTGGTTCCCCCATCTGCGCTCGGTTCCGGACTGGTTCATCGAGGACAGGGTGCGCGACGGACTGAGGATGCCTGCCCACGCGTGGAAGGGCATCCTCAATGGCCTGAGCGCCGCCACGCCGCCCACGGAAGCCGGGACCATCCAGGCGCCGACGCTCATCTTGTGGGGCGCCGCGGACAACATGCTGCCCCGCGCGGACCAGGAAACTCTGGCAGCCCGGATACCGGGGGCGGTGTTGAAGGTTTACCCCGATGTGGGGCACATGATTCTGTGGGAATACCCGGACCGGGTGGCGGCGGACGCGGCGGCTTTCTTTGGCAGGCCCGCACCCGCCCCGGCAAGGGCTTAGCGCAGCCCCTGGCCCCTACTGCCCGGGAGCCCGGTACGAAGGCGTCATCTTGGCAGCTTCGTCAATATCTTCCACCGTCATGAGCGGCTTCAGACGCACATCCACGTTGCCCGTCGAATTGATCATCAGTGACAGAGCCGCGGCACCTGGCACGTCCGGCACGTCGAAAACGCCAATGACGTCGGTGTCCCCGAAGGCGTAGTAGAAACACTCGAGCGAACCTCCCACGGATTTGAGGGCATCCACCAGCGCGTCACGCCGCTTGGTGCCGCCTTCGCGCATGAGTCCCGTGATTCCTTCGCCCACGTAATTGGCTTCAAAAAGATACTTGGTCATGGTCTTTTTCCTGTCCCGTGATGCCCAGGACGCGGGCATCCCAGCGTGTGCCTGGTACCCCGTGAGGGAGGGTCCTGGAACCGGTCCCCGAATGGGCCCGTGGGCACAGCGTAGGCCCCATCACCGGCGCTGACAACAGCCGCCCGAAAGTCCCGGCACCTGCCGGGCCGGGTGCCTGGCGCACCCCGCCCGGCAGCGGCTTAGCTGAGGTATCCGTTCGGGTTGAGGACGTACTTGGTGGCCGCCCCGGCGTCGAACTCGGCGTAACCCTTGGGCGCATCCTCCAGTGTGATCGCCTTCGCATTCACGTTCTTGGCGATGCTTACCCTGTCATGCAGGATGGCCATCATCAGTTGCCGGTTGTACTTCATCACCGGACACTGACCGGTGGTGAAACTCAGCGACTTGGCCCACCCGGTGCCCAGGCTCAGGCTCAGCGAACCCTTCTGGGCAGCCTCGTCCACGCCGCCCGGATCGCCCGTAACGTACAACCCGGGAATGCCCAGGGCACCGCCCGCCGCGGTGATTTCCATCAGCGAGTTCAGCACCGTAGCCGGGGCCTCCTTGGCGTCGTGGCCGTGGCCGCGCGCTTCAAATCCCACCGCGTCCACGCCGCAGTCCACCTCCGGCACGCCCAGGATCTGCTCGATCTGTTCCGCGGGTCCACCCTTGCTCAGGTCAATCGTTTCGCAGCCGAAACTACGCGCCTGCTTCAGCCGGTCCTCGTTCATGTCCCCCACAATCACGACGGCGGCACCCAGCAAATGGGCGCTGGTGGCCGCTGCGAGGCCAACAGGTCCGGCACCGGCCACGTACACGGTGGAGCCGACGCCCACCCCGGCCGTCACCGCCCCGTGGAAGCCGGTGGGGAAAATGTCCGAGAGCATGGTCAGGTCCATGATCTTCTCCAGAGCCTGGTCCTTGTCCGGGAACTTCAGCAGGTTCCAGTCCGCGTACGGTACCAGCACGTAGTTTGCCTGGCCGCCCACCCAGCCGCCCATGTCCACGTAGCCGTAGGCGCTGCCGGGCCGGTCCGGATTCACGTTCAGGCAAATGCCGGTCTTGCGTTCCTTGCAGTTCCGGCAGCGGCCGCAGGCGATGTTGAAGGGGACCGAACAAATATCGCCCACTTTGATGAACTCGACGCCGGGTCCCACCTCCACCACCTCGCCGGTGATCTCGTGCCCCAGCACCAGGTTCGGGGGCGCCGTGGTGCGGCCGCGGACCATGTGCTGGTCCGAACCGCAGATGTTGGTGGCCACGGTTTTCAGGATGACCCCGTGCGGCACAGAGCGCCCCACATTGGCGGGGTTCACCCCCGGACCGTCCTTCAGTTCGAAGCTTGGATAGTCGATGTCGATCAGTTCGACCTTGCCCGGTTCCTTGTAGGCAACGGCTTTGTTCCCTGTCATCAGTGCTCTCCTCTTCTCAGCACGGCACAACCCGGTAGGGCCGCCGCGAATCGTGAAGTATTGCGATGGACCCCAAGGTCAGGGACTTGTGCCACGGGCTGAACCATTGCGTGGCTTCCTGGCGTCTGGGGTCTGGCCAGTCTAGGCATGCCAATCGCGAGAGGTCCATAGCCCGCACTCCCTTTCCGCCGCAATTATCAAGACGATGGTTTTCCGCGGCAGGGTCCGGCTGCTACATTCCCATCCCGTTTATCGCCGCCGGTGTGACTGCCATGCCGAGCGCGATAACGGCCAGTGCTACCGAGACGGAGCGGTTGGCCAGCCGTTTCCACGGCAGCATCTTTTCCGCTGCTATGAAGGCCCAGTGAGCCATCGAGCCGAGGCTCATGACGCCCAGCGCAAACAGCGCCGCCATGAGGGCCCCGCAGCATGCCACGCACCAGGCACCGTGCTCAGCGATCATGCGAAGCGCACCGCCGTACCCGGGCCGCATGCGGTGCAGGATGAAGTCCGTGATGGTGAAGAGTCCGAGCGCCCCCGGATCCGTCCAGGCGCCCATGTCCATCCCGTTGAGCTGCGTGGACGTGAAGATCCAGCAGGCCGCTGCGAGAGCGAGCAGGACCGCTATCAGACCGGCCTCCCGCGGGTCCACCCGGGAGGCCTGAACCCCGGTCTGCGCGGTCCCTCTCCCGAACAGCTTCCGATGTTCCATTAGGCCCGCCGAGCTGGCCACGGCCTTCGGGGCGCCCTCGGCCATTTCACTGGCGAATGTGAAGTCCGACGTTTCGCCGTTGACGCCGTCGAACTCGATGCCGAACTGTCCAGCCCCGGGCCCTCACCGATCCGGAACTCGGGGGCAAAACCATACATCGCGTTCTTCACCGTGGTCACGCCGCCGTCTGGCCCTGGCAGGAGCTCAAACGTGAACTGCGCATGGCCGGCCACCGAGCCGGAAGGCCTGTCGCCGTCAGTAAACGTGACACTCGCGCGCTCCAGTCCCAGCCATTCGCCGTACAGCCCGGCAAGGTCGCCGAACGGGCCACCGGCCTGCCCGCGAAGGATCGTTGCCGCGTCGTCGACGACGGCCCCCACCTTCCAGCCGACCGCGGTCAGATGCGTAGGGAACCAGTTAAGGAACGCGAAATCGACGCCGGACAGGTCCGTGTCATCGAGGCTTGCCTTCGCGACGTGGAAGACATTCAGGCCGCGGCACTCGCCGTCTATTCCTGTGCCGTCGGGGTGTCAATATGCCCGGATTCCCGAGGGCTGGCCGCCCCGCCCAGCACCACGTTCACCGGTTCCTCCCCGGCCTGGAGCAGCCCGATCTGCTTCCGGACCAGCCGCGCCATCCGCGGCAGCATGGCCGTGCTCGCGCCGCCCACGTGGGGAGTGATCAGGACGCCCGGCACGGTCCACAGGGGATGGTCCTGCGGCAGCGGCTCCGGGTCGGTCACGTCAAGGGCCGCCCGGAGCCTGCCGGTTGACGTCTCACGCAGCAAGGCATCCGTGTCGGCCACAGGCCCGCGCGCCACGTTCACCAGCAGCGCGCCGTCGGGCATTGCCGCCAGAAACCTGCCGTCCACAAGGTGCCGGGTCTGCTCGCCGAGGGGCACACTGACTACCACGACGTCGTGCAGCGGCAACTGCTCGTAAAGGGAGTCAATCCCGTAAATCCTGCCGCGCTCATCCTCTCGCCCGCGGCTGGCCAGCCGGGTCACCTCGGTCTCAAACGGCAGCAGCCGGGCCTCAATCGCCTTTCCCACTCCCCCGTACCCCACCAGAAGAACCCTCCGGTCGGCCAAACTGGGCCGCATCCCGTTGTCCCAGGTGCCCGTCGCCGCATTCCGGGCAAAGTCCGCGATACCCCGCTGGCTGGCGATCATCATGCCCAACGCGAGTTCCGCCGTGGACGTTTCATGGACTCCCGCCGCGTTGGCAAAACGGCACCCCGCGGGCAGAACTGCCGCGACGCCGTCGTACCCGATCGACTGGCTCTGCACCAACCCCACGTCAACGCCGGCGAGCGCCGTAAGCCCGTCCGGCTTGCCCATGTAGGGCGGCACCAGAAGATCGAACCGGTCCGCCGGAGCCGCGCCCGTCAGGTCCCAGAGGAAGAGTTCGACGCCGGCGGGCGGCTCCACCGCGTCCGCCAGTGCCTGGCTGGGCAGGCTTACCCGTAGTTTCCGTGCTGCGGCCATATCAGACATGCAGGTTCCCTCTCTCGACTCTCCTGACAGTTAATCAGGCGCGCCGGACCGTGCGTAATTGCGGCACCCACCCTGCCGTTTCTCACAGAGGGTAGCCCCGTTCGCTGACTTCCCACGGCGCCAGGGATGTACTTAAATTGGCGCCCGTGCGAGCAGAAACCCAACCGCCAAAGGGCCCCTGCTTCGGTGCGGCGCCCCGACTATGTGGACGTCGAAATGGGACAGGCACGCGAAGTGATGGACCGGGTAACAACGGCCATGAACGGGAAGGGCAGAGAGATGATGGCGGGGTGCTACGCCTATGGGTCCGCGGAAAGTATGAGACCGGCAACGTGGCCATCGATGAAGTGGCTGGCGGGCAACGGCTAGCACTGCCCGCCAGCCGCCGGCCTGGCAGTGCTAGCCGTGCGTAACCGCAGCGCCCAGAAGTCCGAAAAGGGTTCCAGCCGCCACCGCAACGGCCGCGCGCTTCCCCGTGGGATACAGCCAGCGCACGCCGAACAACGCCACCGCAAGGATGAAGCCGTTGACCACGCTCAAGGTGATTGCCAGCCATTCGGATCCGGTGGCCACCCCGAAGCCGCCGCCGCTGCAACCACTGATCCCGCACCAGGCAAAACTCGCCACGAGCCACTGCGGGAGGCCCAGCACTATCGCCAAGGGTACCGTCCAGAGGAGGTTCCGCACGTCCGGGGTAACCCCGCGCAGTTGTACTCCGGTGTGACGCTTCCGTGCGCCGAGCACTACCGACCGAAAGGCCGCGGCGTTCACCACCGACAGGAGGAGGAACCCCAGAAAGTAGAGGGCCACCGTCGGGCTCAACCCGCCAAGGCTGAACTCACCCGGCGACGGTGGCCTCGCTGAACTAAACGTGCCCAGGACGAAATACGCAGCCGAAACGGGCAGAGTCAGCACCACCAGGGCCAGCCTCAGCCCGTCCCTGAAGCCCGCGTCCGGACCCACCTCCAGCGCCCCGGTCAGGAGCACCGCCAGGACTACGGCAGCGGTGACAGACAGATAAACAACGACGGCGGTCCTCGCCCACCGCGGCAAGGACCTCATGGCGCGCCGCTCCTCTCGAAGCTGACCGGTAGCAGGATGGCAGGGCCCTCACCTTGGACGGCACCGGCGATGGTTGAGCCGTCGTGGAGAACGGCCTGCGCAGGCTCAGCCATGGGCATTGCCTCCTAAGACTTCAGTCCTGTGGCATAGGCGGCCTGCCCCACGTGCTGGAGGCAGTCGGCGATGGTGCTGACCAGCCGCACGCCGAGGGTAACGGGCGGGTCCCACCGCTTGTCAACCACCCGGTCCAAATCCTCGTCGCTGAGGGTGCTGATGAACCCCACGGTCTGCCGGTGGACGGCCTCGTAATACGCAAGCAACAGCTCCGCCGGCACCCGCACCGAGCCGACTTGTTCGGTCGAATGGCCATAGCCGGTATCGCGGCCGCGCAGCGGCAGGTCAAAACGGGCCACAAAGTCCTGCGAAATCCAGACCTGCTCCAGGCCAGCGGCAGAAGATACCTGGGCGTCCTCCACCCTGCCCAGATGCCAGATCAGCCACGCAACCGAATTTCCGGTGCCAGCCGGCCGGCGGACGAGGGCCCCGTCGTCGAGCCCTTCAAGCGTGGCCTCCACTCTGTCCCGGATCCGGCCGAAGGCGTCCAGCAGCAGTCCGTTGGAATTCATGGGGTCCCCCTTTTGTGCCAAGTTCCATTGAGCCCATGCTTGCACGCGCGCCCGCCCTGCGGATAGCGGCTGTTCGCCCTGGCCGCGGAACTGGGCTATGACGATTCGGCCGGACGCCTGATGACGGCGATCTCGGCCGTGGCCAGCGAACGGTCGGGCAAGATCCTGCCCGTCAACGTCACCGGCGCCATCGGTGCCTTGTCCGGGACGGTGGGTATTCCCTGGAAGGTGGCGCGCGGCCTGGGCGTCATGGCCCGCGCTGCTGGTTTGGTGGGCCACCTGCTGGAAAAGTCCGATCGCAGGCACCATCTGGAGCGAAACCGAGGCAGAGGCCGTCAAACCCTAGAAACCACGCGGAAGCGCCCAGGTCCGGGTAGGGGCCTGGGCACCTCCGCTCCTGTTTTGGTGCTGCGTGAACCGGGCAAACCGCTAGGCGCGCTGGGAGAGGTTGAGGATGTTCCCTTCGCTGTCCAGGAACCAGGCGGACTTGCCCCAATCATTGGTGGAAACGCCGTTCTCCGTCTTCAACCCGGGCATGTCGTAGTCTTCGAAGGTCACGCCGCGGCCCCGCAGATCCTCCATCTCGGCTTCGAGGTTGTCCGTTTCCCAGCCCATCTGGGTGTTCTTAGCCGAGCCGGCATTATCTGTCTGGTAGAGCAGGAAGCTGGTTCCGTTGCCGCACCGGTACATCAGGCTACCTTCTTCCATGGCATCGGATGATTCGAGTCCCAGCTTGTCGCGGTAGAAATCCTTCGCCCTGTTGATGTCCTTCGCGGGCAGGACAGCCATGATCGTTGAATCCTTGAGCATGATGATTTCCTTTGTGCCTTGTTTCTTTTTGAAGGCGGTGCTCTCCCCCGGGTTCAGTCCCGGAACGTCCATGTCCGAGGCCGCGTGGCCGTCCGTTGCGCCAAGTGCCGGGGCGGCCACCTGGGACTCTGCAACGCCCCGCCAGCCATCTTCGGCGCGAGGGTCCCCGAAGCTTATGTGGCCATTATGGAGCTGAACAGGGGCCTACGGATATAGGGGATTTCAACGGCAGTGCCCCCGGTGCAGGACACGTTGGAGGCCAGCGGCCGCAGCGGACGATTCGACGACCCTGTGGGGCGTGGCTGGACCGTCAGCAGCGACGCACCGGCAACCGAATGTGACGTCGTGGACATAGCCGGGACGTTCACAAGTGGTTCGATGTTCCAAGCGCTCCACTGGGCACATGTGAAATTCTGGGGACTCACGCCTGCCCCGTACCCCATCCCGCACGACGGGCCCGTCGGCAAAATGGTCGAAGCCGCCGGCCGCTCCTCCGTCCGCGCCTCCCACCTGCACTTCATGGTCACTGCACCCGGCCTCCGGACCCTCGTGACGCACCCCGACCCACGACGGCCGCGACCTCGGCCACACCGCTCGGGCCCGTACCCGCTTCGACATCGTCCTTGCCCCCGCCGAGATCGGAACAGGCACACTAATCCGAGGTTGCCCGTCACTTTTGGTCCCCAAACCCGTGGCGAAACCTGATAGGGCAAATGTGGGGTGGCATGGCGGGATAATGGAGTCATGACCAATCCGGATGCGGACCCCTGGGAGGAGTTCGACAGTCTCACGCCCGCAGCCCCCGACCGGGTGCAGGGCTACCCTGGCGGCGAACCCGTTGGCTTTGGCTTCCGCACGGGCGTGCGCAGCGCGAAAGTGGCTCTTGGGTTCGCTTTGTACGCGCTGGGCCTCGGAACCACACTGGTTGTCACCGGCGCGGTGGTCTTCATCGCCCAGGGCCAATGGCTGTTACTGGGCCTGATGCTCCTGATTGAAGCCGCCTTTGTTTACGCCTTCGTCCGGCTGGCACGGCTGGCACGGAATCGGCGTTCTGCGGGTTAGGCGCGTGGCCTGCCGGTCACCACGGGTTGGCGCCCGACGTCGGCCGTTGCCTTGGGGCACGAGCCTTGCCATACTTCGTGGATGTCTGTTCCCCTCGCCGCGTTCGCCGAGAACGCCATCCGTCAGCCTCACCGCGCCCAGTTCGAGGCGTTCCTCGATGACCATCGAAACATGCTCAATGGCTGCCTGCACGGGCTGACTGAGGAGCAGGCGCGCCGGTCCCTGGTGGCATCGCGGACCACGCTGCTCGGCCTGGTGAAACACGCGATCCTGGTTGAGAAGGTCTGGTTCGACGAAGCCATCACCTGCCGGTCCCGTGCCGAGATCGGCATAGCGGCCACGCCCGACGAGTCGTTCATCCTCACAGACGCGGACACGATCGCCAGTGTCCAGCGGGCCCACCAGGAAGCCTGCGAGGCAGCGCGCCGGGCAACGTCGTCGTTGGCCCTCGACGACGAGCTTCTTGGGAACCGCCGCGGCCCGCTGACCCTGCACTGGGTTTACCTGCATGTGCTGCGCGAGCTCGCCCAGCACTGCGGGCATGCGGACATTCTGCGCGAGCAGATCCTCGACAACTAGACCGGAAAATCGGTCTCCCCGAGGCGCAGGGCTATTTCGCCGTCGCGGCAGCAGACAGGGCGGCCAGGCCGCGCTCGAAGTCGGTTCCGCTGCCGGCCGTGGGTTGCCGCTCCACGAGTAGCGCGCGCCTACGCCGTCATCGTTGCGCACGCTATCTGGGCTGTTCGCGCCACAGCAGCGTCACCGCGAAGGCCACGGCGCTGAGCGCCAGCATCGTGACGGTCATCAGCCCCCAGCTCGCCTGGTCCACGCCGCCGGCGGCGAACACGCCGATCAGGACGGTGGCCGTGATGGCGCCCAGATAACGGCACGTCTGGAAGATTCCGGCAGCAACGCCGCGTTCCTGCGGCCGGGTGGAGACGAACATGCCCTGGTTCGAGGCGATGCTCACCGCCCCGAACGGAACACCCATGAGGGCAGTCAGAACCAGGACCAGCGGTATGGCCAGTGAGTGGGTGAGGAGCCACATGAGGGCGGCCACCGCAGCAAGAAGTACGACGCCGGCAATCAGCACCCGCCGGACGCCGAATCTTCCCATCGCCCGGACTGCCCCCGGGGTAGCCAGGACAGATGTGGCGGCCAGCGGCAGCATCAGCAGCCCTACCAGGCCGGGCTCGTAGCCGCCCGACTCCTGCAGCAGTTGGGGCAGGCCGAAGAACGCAAAATAGTAGACGCTGTTGAACACCGCGAAGCCCACGTACACCAGCATCAGTGGCCGGTTCCTGCCGAGGAGCCTCAGGTCCAGGAACGGCGGGCTGAAATGAAGTTCACGCCAGGCAAACATAGCCGCCGTCACGGTTCCGGCGCCCAGCAGCAGCCACCGGTACCCCGGCGCCACGTCGAGCAGCGCCATCATCACCAGCAGCAGGCAGCCGACGAAGCCCAGGATTCCCGGGATATCCGAATCCCGCACCAGCGCAGCGAAGCTTCCACGTTCCCTCGCCTCGTCCGCGGGGGCCGCCCGCTGTACGATCAGCAGCGCCGCCAACGCCAACGGAACGTTGATGAGGAACAGCGCCTGCCAGCCGACGAAGCCCACCAGCAGGCCACCAATGACCGGCCCGACGGCGGCCGCGGACGTGTTGGCCATCTGGATGTGCCCCAAGGGACGGGACGATCCGAGGCCGGCCGGTTGGGCGTTGCCGGGTTGATGGACCATGACGCCGACCATCACCACCGCACTGGGGTAAGCCGCGGCGGTGCCCAACGCCATCACGGCCCGGGCCACACACAGCAAAGCGAAGTTCGGCGAAAAGGGCGCCAGGGCACAGGTTACGGCCACGAGTGCCATGCCGAGCATAAACATCCGGCGCGGTCCGAACCTGTCCGCTAGCTTGCCCATCAGCGGCTGGCCGGCAGCAGAGCTGAGGTAGAAAGAAGTAATCACCCACGTGACCGTTGCGACGTCGAGCCCGAAATCCGCGCGCAGCACCACCAGTGCCACGGCGATCATGGACGAATTCAACGGGTTCAGCGCCGTGCCCAGGCTAAGGCCTGCGACAGCCAGCCGCATCCGGGGTTGGTTGCTCACGGAAACAGTCTGCTCTATCGGCCGCTGGAAGCGCGATTTGATGACCGGCCCCGGCCGGTCTCAGCCGGGAAGAAGGTCAGGCCCGGACTGCCAGCGCTTCGTCCAGGATCCGCAGATGCGCGGGCGTGCTGGCCACGGCACTTCCCTCATATTCCGGGTTCCTGGTGACGTAGCTCTTGTGAACGGGCAGACCGGTACGATCCGCAGGCCCGCAGCAAGCGTCTCATCCAGCGCCACTTTGGCCAGCCTGCCTGCCAACCCCTGCCCCGCGTATTCCACGTTGATCACCGTGTGATAGAAGATCCGCTCCACCGAGCCATGGCCGCCGTACGCCTTGTACCAGGCCTTCCCTATCACTTTTCCGGCATCCAGAACCTCGAACCGGTGGCGGTCCGGATTGTGGCTGAAAGTGATGGTCGCTCAAGGGGATTCACCTTCGTTGCAGGCTTTCCCAACCCTGGCGCTCCTGCGCAAACCTGTTGTGACACCCGACACAACGTGCCTATAGTGGCCTACGGTGCACCATGCGGCTTGCGGAACCGGCAGGCCTTCGAGCCAGTTCCGCTGCAAAGGAGATCCGCATGGAAGACCGGACGCTTGGACCATTAACCGTTTCCGCCCTGGGCCTGGGCTGCATGGGCATGAGCGAGTTCTACGGGACGGGCGACGAGCAGGAATCGATCGCCACCATCCACGCATTCCTCGACGCCGGCGGAAGTCTTCTGGACACCGCGGACATGTACGGGCCCTTCACGAATGAAAAGCTGGTGGGCGGTGCCATCTTAGGGCGGCGCGCCGACGTCGTACTGGCCACGAAGTTCGGCAACGAACGCCGTGAGGACGGCTCCTGGGTGGGCATCAACGGCCATCCGAATTACGTCCGCGCCGCCTGCGATGCCAGCCTCCAGCGCCTGGGCTTGGACCACATCGACCTCTACTACCAGCACCGCGTGGATAAAACCATCCCCATCGAGGACACCGTGGGGGCCATGGCCGGGCTGGTCGAGGCAGGGAAGGTCCGCCACCTCGGCCTGTCCGAGGCGTCGGCGGAGACCATCCGACGTGCCCACGCCGTGCATCCGATTACCGCGCTGCAGACCGAGTACTCGCTGTGGGAACGCGAACCCGAGACCAAAGTCTTTCCGGTGCTCGAGGAACTGGGGATCGGTTTTGTGCCCTACAGCCCGCTGGGCCGCGGCTTCCTGACCGGCCAGATCCGCTCTGCTGATGACTTCGCAGCCGACGACTTCCGCCGGCACTCGCCCCGGTTCCAAGGCGAAAACCTCGCCCGCAACCTGAAGCTCGTGGACCGGGTGAAGGAACTGGCCGGCCAGAAACAATGCACCCCCGCCCAGCTCGCCCTCGGCTGGCTACTGGCCCAGGGCCCGCACATCGTCCCGATTCCCGGCACCAAAAAGCGCGAACGGCTCGCCGAGAACCTGGGTGCGGTGGGCGTCGAACTCACCGCGGAGGACCTCCGGCAGCTGGATGAACTGGCGCCTGCCGGGGCTACCGCAGGGGCCCGCTACCCCAACATGTCCACCATTGATACCTGAGAACCGCCTGCTTCCACAAGCCCGTTCCGCGAACCCGCCCCACAAAGGAGACATCATGGCCCCGAACGACGACGAAGCCCAGATTTTGGACCAGTGGACCCATAAGCTGACCCAGGCCCTGCAGATCCTGGACCTAAAGCTGGACCAGGAGCTGATCCTTGAGCTGGCCCGGAAATCCGCAGATTCTGTGACGCACGCAGCTGCCCCGATCACCGCCTTCTTGGTGGGCTACGCCGCCGCGCTCGAGGCCGGCACGGGAAGCGCGGGTTCCAAGGCAGCCTCGACGGCCTCCATCACCAAAGCCGCCGACGTCGCGTTCAGGCTCTGTGCGGACGCCCGCCAGCAGGCGAGCCCCCACCCGGAGCCGGGCGCGGAAGGCTGGACGCACAGCGCCCAATAGCCAGCCGGCGGCCAGCAGTCAGCCGGCGGCCACCTCCGCCGGCGCGTGTGCCTTGGCCGGCTCGAGCCGGACGATCACTGCCTTGGACACGGGTGTCTGGCTGCCTTCAGCCACGCTGTCCAACGGAACAAGAACGTTAGCCTCGGGATAATACGCGGCCGCACAGCCCGCCGCGGTGGGGTAAGAAACCACCCGGTAGTTGTGCAGCACACGTTCCACGTTGTCCTGGTACACACCGTGAATGTCCACGTGCTGCCCGTCGCTGAGGCCAAGGCCGGCCAGGTCCTCGGGGCTTACAAACACCACTTCGCGGCCCTTCTTGATACCGCGGTAGCGGTCGTCATTGCCGTAGATGGTGGTGTTGAACTGGTCGTGGGAACGCATGCTTTGCAGGATCAGCGTGCCCGCCGGCCGGTCGACGTGTTCAAGCTGGTTGACCGTGAGCATCGCTTTACCCATGGGGGTGTCGAACGTGCGCGAGTCCCGGGGGCCGTTCGGCAGCACGAAGCCGCCCTCCTGCCGAATTTTCCCGTTGTAGTCCTCACAGCCGGGGACCACCCGGGAGATGTGGTCGCGGATGAGGTCGTAGTTTTTCTCAAACCCGGCCCAGTCAGCATTGACCCGGTCACCCACCACCTTCTGGGCAAGCCTGCTGAGGATGGCCACCTCGGATAGCAGCCCGGGTGCCACCGGGGGGACGGCGCCGTGTGAGCCGTGGACTGCGCACACGGTGTCCTCCACCGAAACAAACTGCGGCCCGGACTCCTGCAGGTCAATCTCGGTGCGGCCCATGGTGGGCAGAATCAGTGCTTCAGCACCTGTCACGGTGTGCGAGCGGTTGAGCTTGGTGGAAATCTGGACTGACATTTCCGTGTTTTCCATCGCCGAGATGGCGGCCTGGGTATCCGAAATGGCTCCCACGAAGTTGCCGCCCATCCCGACGAAAACCTTGATCCCGCCGTCGCGCATTTGCCTGATGGTTTCCACGGAGTCCACACCGTGTTCCCGGGGCGGATCGAAGCTGAACTCCTTGCCCAGTGCGTCCAGGAACGACGGCGGCATCTGCTCCCAGATGCCCATGGTCCGGTCACCCTGGACGTTGCTGTGCCCGCGGATGGGTGAGGCTCCGGCGCCCGGCTTGCCAATGTTGCCGCGGAGCAGCAGGAGGTTGATGATCTCCTTGATGGTGGCCACGCCCTTCTTGTGCTGGGTGATGCCCATGGCCCAGGTGATGATCACCTTCTCGGCCTTCAGGTAGCGGTCCGCCAGTTCATCGATTTCCTCAGTCCGCAGCCCGGTAGCCTCAAGGACGGCTGCCTCGTCCAGTTCGGCGAGGTGGGCCTTCAACTCCTCCAGCCCGTGGCAGTGCTCCGCCAGGAAGGCATGGTCCAGCACCGTGCCGGGATTTTTGGCTTCGGCGTCGAGCACGCGCTTGCAGACGGCTTGGAGGAGTGCCATGTCGCCGCCAAGCCGGATCTGCAGGAACTGGTCCGCAATCTGGGTTCCGTGGCCGATGATGCCCTTGACCTTCTGCGGATTCTTGTAGCGGCGCAGGCCGGCCTCCGGCAGCGGGTTAACGGCCACAATCTGCCCCCCGGCCTCCTTGGTCTCTTCCAGGGCAGTCAGCATCCGCGGGTGGTTCGTGCCCGGGTTCTGACCCATAATGATGATCAGGTCCGCCTTGGCATAGTCATCGGCGGAGACTGTGGCCTTGCCGATACCGATGGTCTGGCCCATAGCCCAGCCCGACGATTCGTGGCACATGTTGGAGCAGTCCGGCAGGTTATTGGTGCCGTACGCCCGGACGAACAGTTGGTACAGGAAAGCGGCCTCGTTGGAGGTCCGGCCGCTGGTGTAGAAGGTGGCCTGGTCCGGGCTGGGCAGAGATATCAGTTTGTCCCCGAGGATGGTGAACGCACGGTCCCAGCTGACCGGCCGGTAGTGGTCCTCACCCGCTGCCTTGTAAACCGGTGTGGTGAGGCGCCCCTGCATCCCCAGCCAGTACTCGGAGCGTTCCCGGAGTTCGCTGACAGGGTGTTCGGCCCAGAATTCGGGGCCGACCAGCACGGGCGTGGCCTCCCAGGTGACCGCCTTGGCACCGTTTTCGCAGAATTCAAAGGTCTTGCGATGGCCGGGATCCGGCCAGGCGCAGCTCATGCAGTCAAAGCCGTCCTTCTGGTTCAGCGCCAGCAGCGTCTTCGCGGCCCGGCCCACCCCCATGTGTGTCAGGGCGGGCTCCATCGAGTGGAAGACGCCGGGGACGCCGGCGGCCCACGTCTTCGGGTGGCCACTGACTTCGATGTCAGCCTCGTTGACCTCTTCGACCTTCGGATTTTTGCGCGCCACGCTGCACTCTCCTTCTTCAGACTCAAACCGCAAACACGAAAATATTCAGAATGGTACGGGTCTCTTCCACACTTGTTCAGGGCGTCCCGGAAGTCAAGGAAAAGCGGCCCGTCAGCGAGCACGGAGGGGTGTGCTCTCTCGGACCGCGGACGACGGCGGATGCCACCTCGCGTAGGCTGGTCACCACGGCTGAAGCAAGCGGCCGCAGGACCCACCATCCGGAGCCGCCTTCATGCCCGAGCACCCTGCGCTGAGCGCACTTGCCTCCTCTTTGTTCTCCCTCCCGCAACTCCGCGACGGCCAACTCGCCGGCATGGCCGCCCTGGTCGACAGCCGTGACGTCCTGGCCGTGATGCCCACCGGCCACGGTAAGTCCGCCATCTACCAGGTAGCCGCCACGCATCTCTACCGCGAGGCGGGACACCCCGCCGTCGTGGTTTCACCCTTGATCGCCCTCCAGGAGGACCAAATCGGCGGGCTCATCGAGGCACTCGGTGCGGACGCCGCCGTCGCCATCAATTCCTCCCACACCGACGCGGAACTGGACGAAGCCTGGCGGAAGGTGGAGTCAGGCCGGGCCACGTTCGTTTTCCTGGCGCCCGAGCAGCTGGCCAAAAAGGAAACTGTGGAGCGGATCGCCGCTATACGCCCGGCACTGTTTGTGGTGGATGAGGCACACTGTGTGTCGTCCTGGGGACACGATTTCCGCCCCGATTACCTAAACTTGGGCACAGTCAGGAAGCACCTGGGCAACCCGCCCGTGGCCGCGCTGACGGCCACGGCCTCCCCTCCGGTCAGAGAGGAGATTGCGGAACGGCTGGGGATGAAGGATCCGCTGATCCTGGTTCGCGGCTTCGACCGGCCCAACATCATGCTGGACGTGGTCAGGCACCACATGGAGAAGGATAAACGCCGTGCGGTAGTGGAACAGATCGCCGCATTGGTCCACGGAAACGGTTCTAATGCCGGCACGCGGCAGCAGGGCCTGCTTTACGCGGCCACGCGCAAGGACACCGAGAAATACGCCGCCAAGCTGGCCGGAGAGGGACTTCGCGCCGAGGCCTACCACGCAGGCCGCTCCACACCGGACCGCGAGCGGATCCTCGAACTGTTCATGGCGGACCAACTGGACGTGGTGGTGGCCACCACGGCCTTCGGGATGGGGATCGACAAGCCCAACGTCCGGACCCCGAGGCCCTGCTGGCCGTGCTTAAGGCCCTCCGCTCGGCGGACGAGCCCGTCTTCGCGTCGTCACTTGCCGAGCTCACCGGCTTCAAGTCCCGTCGCATGATGGGTCTCCTGAACCAGCTGCAGGAGGCCGGTGCCGTGGCCTCCGGCAAGCGGGGCGTCCGGCTCACCTCCAAACCCAGGCCGGCCGCACTGGTGCAACGCGCCGTCGAACTGGCAGAAGCGCGGCAGCGCGTGGACGAATCCCGGCTCCACATGATGCGCGGCTTCGCCGAAACGGACGGCTGCCGGCGCCAGTTCCTGCTTGGTTACTTCGGCGAGGACCTCCCGGAGCCGTGCGGCAACTGCGATTCCTGCATCGAGCGCACGCAGCATGGCGCTGCCCAGCCGCAGGCCCGGAATCACGACGGCGGCGCTGCCGGCGACGTTCCGTTCCCGCTCCAGTCGCCGGTGACCCACAAGAAGTGGGGTGCCGGGTTGGTGATGCATTACGAGGATGACGTGATCACCGTCCTGTTTGAGCGGGAAGGCTACAAAACGCTCTCGCGGGAGGCTGTCATGAAGCGAAAACTGTTGAAGCCCGCTTAGGTAGGCTGGAGGAAGACTCCGACGAAAGTGCGCCGACGTGCAAGTTTCTTCCCTTGCCTGGATCCTGACCATCGCGGGAATTGCTGGCCTTCTGGCCTTCGATTTCTTTTTCCATGTGCGGAAGGCGCACACGCCCTCGCTGAAGGAATCGGCCATCTGGTCCTCCATCTACGTAGGCATCGCCCTACTCTTCGGCCTCGGTGTGCTGATATTTGGCGGCACCACCATGGGCACCGAATACTTCGCGGGCTATGTCACGGAGAAGGCCCTGTCCGTGGACAACCTCTTCGTGTTCCTTATCATCATGGCCAGCTTCAAGGTGCCCCGGGCTGACCAGCAAAAGGTGCTCCTGTTCGGCATCGTCTTCTCGCTGATCGCCCGCACCGCCTTCATCTTCCTCGGCGCAGCCCTGATCAACAGCTTCGCGTGGGTGTTCTACATCTTCGGGCTCATCCTGCTGATCACGGCCGGAAACCTGCTCAAACCCGATGGCCACGACGACGACGACGCCGAAGGCTTGGTGGTCCGGCTCGCCAAGAAATTCCTCCCGGCGTCGGAACACTATGACGGCGACAAAATGTTCACCATGGAAAACGGCAAGCGCGTCCTCACGCCGATGCTCCTGGTGATGGTGGCCATCGGCGGCACCGATATCCTCTTTGCCCTCGACTCCATCCCGGCCATCTTCGGCCTGACCCAGAACGTGTTCATCGTCTTCACCGCCACGGCGTTCTCGCTCATGGGCCTGCGCCAACTGTTCTTCCTGATCGACGGCCTACTGGACCGCCTGATCTTCCTGTCCTACGGGCTCGCGGCCATCCTGGGTTTCATCGGCGTGAAACTCATCCTGCACGCCCTGCACGAAAACACCCTGCCGTTCATCAACGACGGCGAACACGTCAATGTGGTGGAAGTCAGTACGGGTGTTTCCCTGACCGTGATCCTGGGCGTCCTGGTAGTCACCATCCTGGCGTCCCTCTTCAGCCCCAAAGGCAAAGCCAAGAACGCGGTGTCCGGCGCCAAGCGGCACGCCACCGAGTACCTGGACCTCACCTACGAAACAGACATGGCGGAGCGGGACAAAATCTTCGCCAAGATGGTCCGCGAGGAGAACCAGATCCGGAGCCTGCCGGAGAAGTACAAGCGGCTGGTCCGCAACGAAACCGAGTTCATGGATCTGCTCCGCAACGCCCACGCCGAGCACGACAAAGCCCAGGTGCGGGCCGCGGAAAGCTAAAGCAACGCGGGGTTCACTTCAGGCGCTCCCGGAGGCCCCGGATGGGCCTAGGGTGACCCCCGATGGGCCTAGGGTGACCCCGCGTTGTCAGTCCCTGTTGATAGATTCAACGCATGGCCAGGGGAACCTCCTCCGGCCAGGGAAATCAATGGGGAGGCCCCGTGTTTCTGCTCGATCCTGCCATTGCCAGTCCAGCAGGCGGGCCCAAGGACCTGGTGTTTTCCGCCAGCGATCTTGTGGCCGCCAGCGAGTGCGAATACCGCACGCTCCGTGTCCTGGACGAGAAACTGGGCCGCTCCCCCAAAGCCCAATTTCCCGACGACGAGATGCAGCGCCGCGCGGGCACGCTCGGCGACAAGCATGAGGAAAAGGTCCTGGCCGGCCTGATCACCAAATACGGCATCTGGGATGCGGGCCGGGGCACCGGGGTGTACTCGATCGAGCGCGGCAACACCGTCCGTGCGGATCTTGAGTCCAAACAGGCCGAAACGGAGCTTGCGCTCCGCGCCGGGGCCGACGTCGTCTTCCAGGCCACCTTCTTCGACGGCGAGTTCCTGGGCTACGCAGACTTCATCGTCAAGGAGGGCGCCGGCACCGGCGCCGGCTTAGGCGCCCCGGGCCGCTACGAAGTATGGGACACCAAACTGGCCCGACACGCCAAAGCAGGCGCCCTTCTTCAGCTCGCTGCCTACGGCGACCAGCTCATCGGCATGGGACTGGACCCCTCACCACGGGTCACCCTCGTTCTGGGCGCCGTGGAGGACGGCGATTACGTGCGCAGCCACCACTCCCTGCCCGACCTGCTGCCGGTCTTCCGCGAGCGCCGTGACCGCTTTCGTGCCCTGACCGCCGGCTACCGGGAACGCGGCTCGGCGGTCCAGTGGCAGGAGGCCGGGGTCACCTACTGCGGCCGGTGCAACTACTGTGCCGAGCAGGTTCAGGCCCACCGCGACCTCCTCATGGTGGGTGGCATGACCACCCCCCGGCGGAAAAAGCTCATCGCCGACGGCGTCACCACCATCGACGCGCTGGCCGATCTCCCCGCGGGCAGGGCCTCGGGCTCTGTGGTCAGGCTGCGCGACCAGGCCCGGATGCAGCTGGGCCGGGACGTGCCGGACGGTTCCCGCACGTTCACCACGGACGGCCAAGACCACACTGTCACGTTCAAGGTGCTGCCGGAGAATGCCTTGGGCAGCATTCCGGCGCCCAGCCCGGGCGACATCTTCTTCGACTTCGAAGGGGACCCGCTCTGGCAGGACCCGGCCACCAGCCAGTGGGGCCTGGAGTATCTGTTCGGCGTGATCGAGGCGCCGGTCGACTCAGCTGCCGGGGCAGTGGACCACGCCGGCAAACCCGTATTCCGACCCTTCTGGGCACACTCCCGCTCCGGGGAACGGCAGGCTTTCCTGGACTTCCTGGCCTACGTGGAAGAACGCCGCGCACGGTACCCGGACCTGCACGTCTACCACTACGCCGCCTACGAGAAATCGGCGCTCCGGAACCTGTCCGCGCGGCACCTGGCGGGCGAGGACATCGTGGACAACTGGCTCCGCGAAGGAGTGCTCGTGGATCTCTACGCCACGGCCCGGCATTCGCTGCGGATCTCCGAGCCGTCGTACTCCATCAAGAAACTCGAGCCGCTGTACATGGGCGACAACCTGCGCTCCGGCGACGTGAAGGACGCCGGCGCCTCGGTGGTGGCCTACGCGGCCTATTGCGCAGCCCGGGACGACGGCCACTCCGCCGAAGCCGCCAGGATCCTCGCCTCGATCTCCGACTACAACGAGTACGACTGCCTCTCGACCGTCCGCCTCCGCGACTGGCTGCTGGGACTGCGGGGCTCCAGGTCCGCTCCCACCGAAGGCGCGGCCTCGGGTCCCGGGTCCGGCGGAACGCACGACGACGGCGGGCGGCCGGCGATGCGGCCCGCGATTCCCGAAGCCGAACCCACGCCGGAGGGGCTTCGGCTCCAGGAGTACCTGGCGAGCCTCCCGGATACGCGGCCGTGGACCAACGACGAGCGGGCCATTGCGATGGTGGCAGCGGCAACGGGATACCACCGGCGTGAACGGAAGCAGTTCTGGTGGGAACACTTCGACCGCACCGAGTCCGAGATCGACCTCTGGTCCGAGCGCCGCAACGTGTTTGTGGTGGACACCGCCGAAGTGGTCTCGGACTGGGCGCTGGCCAGGCCCACCGTCCGGATGCGCACCCGCACGCTCCGGCTGACCGGAACCATGAGCGAGGGATCGGACTTCAAACCCGGCAGCACGTGGTGCCGGGTTTATGACTCGCCGGTCCCGGACGGCCTCGAGGATTCCGGCAACCCCACGGGCCGCGGCTTCACGTTTGGCACGCTGGTGACGGCGGTGGAGGACCACGCACGGCTCCCGGGGCAGAGCATCATCACCATCGAGGAGAAGGAAACCGGCAAGGTCCCCGCCTACCCGCACATTCCGGTGGCCCTCACCGAGGACCAGCCTGTCCGCACCGCGAGCATCGAAGCCGCCCTGACCGAGCTGGCCCAAAGCGTGGGTGCCGCTGTCCCGGAACTTCCGGAACATCCCGGCGTTGACATCCTCCGCAAACTGCCGCCGCGCTTCCGCACCCTGGCGGCACCCGCCGCCGTCGGGACGGACGGCACGGGGGCTGCCGATTATGTCACGGCCATCACCGCCTCACTGCTGGACCTCGACCGTTCCTACCTTGCCGTGCAGGGCCCACCCGGGACGGGCAAAACATACGTCGGCTCCCATGTCATTGCGCGGCTGGTGGCTCAGGGCTGGAAGATCGGCGTGGTGGGGCAATCCCATGCGGTGGTGGAAAACATGCTGTGCACCGCCATCGAATCGGCGAGGGTAGATCCTTCCCGGGTGGCCAAAAAGATCGTCGGAGACCACGTGGTGCCGTGGCACCAAAAGAAGGACGACGACGTCGCCACCCTCCTCGCTGCTCCCGGCGGGGCGCTGGTGGGCGGCACCGCCTGGACCATGACCGGCAAGTCCGTGCCCGCAGGATCTCTGGACCTGCTGGTCATTGACGAGGCCGGGCAGTTCTCGCTGGCCAACACCCTGGCCGTGGCCCGTGCCGCCAAGCGCGTCCTGCTCCTGGGCGACCCGCAGCAGTTGCCGCAGGTCACCCAGGGCTCGCATCCGGAACCTGTGGACGAATCGGCCCTCGGCTGGCTCGCCGCCGGCCATGCCACGCTGCCCGAAAACCTCGGCTACTTCCTGGCCGACAGCTGGCGCATGCATCCCGAGTTGTGCCGTGCCGTGTCCGTCCTCAGCTACGACGGCAAGCTCGAACCGGCGCCGGCCGCGTCCTTGCGCAGCCTGGCCGAGGTGCCCGCCGGCGTCGAAACAGTGTTCGTGACGCACAGCGGGAACACCACGTCCTCCCCTGAAGAAGCAGCCGAAGTGGTCAGGCAGGCGCAGCGCCACATGGGGTTGAAGTGGATCCCCGGCGGCGACATGCCCGTCCGGCCCCTGACCTCGGAGGACATCCTGGTGGTGGCCGCCTATAATGCCCAGGTCCAATTGATCCGGCACGCCCTGCAACTGGCTGGCCTGTCTGGGGTCCGGGTGGGAACCGTGGACAAGTTCCAGGGCCAGGAAGCGCCGGTTGTTGTGGTGTCCATGGCCTGCTCGGCGGTGGCCGAAGCTCCCCGCGGCGCGGAGTTCCTGTTAAACCGCAACCGGATCAACGTGGCCGTTTCCCGCGGTCAATGGCGTGCCGTCATAGTCCGCTCGCCGGAGCTCACCCACTACATGCCGTCCAAACCGGCGGCGCTGGAGGAGCTTGGCGCCTTCATCGGCCTCAGCCGCGCCAGGAAGCAAGCAAGGTAAGTTCAGGGGGTGACATCCCAAAGCAACAAGCTGCCCGTGGGCGCGCTGATCGTCCTCGCTGCCATCGGCTTCACCGCCATCACCACCGAACTCCTGCCCTCCGGCCTGCTGCCCCAGATCAGCGCGGACTTCAAAGTGTCGGAAGCCACGGCCGGCTACCTGACGGCAGGCTACGCGGCCATCATCGTTGTTACTGTCATCCCCTTATCCATGGCGTTGGCCCGGATCCCACGGCACTTCCTGCTCGTCGCACTGATCCTGACTTTCGCGGCGAGCAACGCGCTGGTGGCTGTGGTCGCCGACTTCGGTGCCGCCATGGGAGCACGCGTGGTGGGCGGCATAGCCCACGGCCTGCTGTGGTCCGCGATGGCCCCCTTTGTGGCCCGAATTGTCCCCGCCCATAAGGTAGGAAAGGCCCTGGCGATCGTCTTCAGCGGCAACAGCCTCGGCCTGGCCATTGGCGCCCCTGTGGGCACCGCGCTTGGCAACCTCCTCGGCTGGCGCTCGGCCTTCCTGGTGCTGGCCGCCTCCGGCGTGCTGCTGGCCCTCCTTGCCGTCTGGCAGCTTCCCCCTGTGCGCCGCATCCCCGACGCTCCACACCCGTCGCTCCGGAAAGCGATCGCCCAGCCGGGCGTCAAGGTCGTGGCTGTTGGCTGGCCACTGATGCTGATGGCGCATTTCGCCCTGTTCACCTACATTGCCCCGTTCCTGCGCGAGATCCGGCTCCCCGACTTCAGCATCCCGCTCTCAATCAGCGTCCTGGGCGTCGCCGGCCTGGTGGGCATCTGGATCGCCGGCATCACCGTGGATTCAAAGCCGCGGCGCTGGCACCTCATCACTGTCGCCGGCGTGGTGGTTTCCCTGCTGCTGCTTCCCCTGGTGGGTACCGCCCTGCCCGGGCTCGCACTCGGAAGCATGGCCGGCGCCGACCTTGCACTGCCGGCCGCCATGATCCTGATGTTCGTGTGGGGCACCGGCATCGGCGCCATGGGAATCTACAACCAGTCCGCCATCCTTCGGGCGGGCGGTGAGTACCGTGACGCCGCGAACGGCCTGACCGTCCTGACCATCCAGGTGGGCATCACCATCGGAGCGATGTTCGGCGCCGCCGCCCTCACGGTGGCCGGGCCTGTCATGATCCCCGTCGCCGCCGCAATTCCTGCCGCCGTCGCGCTGGTGCTGATCCTCGCAGGGCGCCGCCACGGCTACCCGCCGGGCGCCAAGGAGCGTGTCAGCGGGCCCTGAAGTCGTGGAACAACCCCTCGGCCACGGAGATGGCTTCTTCAACGCGTTCTACCCGGCCGGGCGTCTTGTCCGACCGCAGCCAGGCCAGGAGCTGATGCACCTGTTCGTCCGGTCCTTCGGCAACCACGGACACTGAGCCGTCGTCGAGGTTCTTGACTACGCCTTTGAGCGCCAGCTCGTCCGCCTTGCCCATCGTCCAGAAACGGAATCCGACCCCCTGCACCACGCCGAAGACGCGGGCAGAGAGCCGGATATGGCCCGGTTGGGGGCTGCCAGTGGTCATGGCACTCAGGCCTGCTTGACCAGCGCAGCTTCGACGTTGATCTTGACCTTGTCGCTGACCAGCAGTCCGCCGGCTTCCAGCGCCGCATTCCAGGTGAGGCCGAATTCCTTGCGGCTGATTTCGGTCTCTGCGGAGAAGCCGGCGCGGGTGGCCCCGAACGGGTCCACGGCAACACCGGTGAATTCAACCTCCAGCTCCACCGGCTTGGTGACGCCGCGGATAGTGAGATCGCCTGTGAGCGTGTAATCCTCGCCGTCGCCCTCCACTGACGTGGCCCGGAACGTCATCTCCGGGAACTCCTCCACGTCGAAGAAGTCCGGGCCCCTGACGTGCCCGTCACGGTTGGCGTCGCCCGACTCGAAGCTGGCAGTCTTGACGGTCGCGTGCAGCGACGCATCTGCGAGAGACTCGCCCACCCGGGCCTCGGCCAATGCGTCCGTGAAGCGGCCACGAACCTTGCTGATGCCTGCGTGCCGGACCGTAAATCCGATCTCGCTATGGGACATGTCGAGGTTCCAGACACCTGATGTAAGGCCTGAGGGAAGGGTCACTTTTGTATCTCCTTTGCAGTGGAAAACAATGTGGGAACCGGCCAGTGCAGCCGGTTCCCACATTGGTTCACTCAGGAGACTTTGTCCAGAGAATACGCACGACTACCGACGGCGCATTTAACCCCGGGTGAATTAACACGCAGGTCAGTTGATGGTGATGTCCCGCGTGCGGTGGTCGTAGCGGATGGTGACGGTGCCGCCCTCATGGTGCAGTTCATGGTTGGGGCCATCGAACGTGCCGTACGCCCCGTAGTTCTCAGACCACGAGCGGTTAAGCGCAATTTTGAAGGTGTAGAAGCCGGCAGGCAGTTCGGTGCTCTTAGTCCACACCTGGGAGCTGAAGTCGAAGTCCATCTGCGACTCGTCGTACTGCGGCGCCCAGTTCTCCGGTGCACCCAGGAAGGTGTTGAAGTCGCCGGCCACAGCCACCGCTTCGGGCTGCGGGAAGGTTTCCTCGTCCGGCCCCTCCAGCGGCTCCGCCACAACCGGCTCAGCCTTAGTCTTAGCCTTCGGGGTGGCCTTGCGCGAACGGACGGCCTTCACCACCGGCCCCACGGCCTCCTCGATCAGCTTGGCGGCCTTGCCCACTGCTTCGGCAGCCTTCTTGGCGGGCGCCTCCTTCTCGGGGGACCCAGCGGCCACCGTCTTGGTGCCCGGGGTCTTACTGGCGGCAGCTACCTTGGCAGGAGCCTTTTTCACTGCGGGAGCAGCAGGAAGCGGGGTTTCGGCCGGGACAGGAGTGCCGGCGTCGAGCGCTGCCGCGAAAGAATCCGCATCCGGAAAGGCGACCGTGGCACGCATGCCGTCATCGGTGATCGTCCAGCCGGAACGGCCCTTGACCAGCCAGCCAGCCTTGACCAGCTTGGCCGTGGCGGAGGTGAGGGTCTTGTGGCCGCGGGGAATGCCGCCGCTGAGCAGCGTCGCCTCGTGATCGCTGAACGGCACGCGGGCGGTGGCTTCCGCCAGGACCTCGCCGGCGTTGCGGGCCTCCTCCGTCCACGCGCCCTCTGTCAGGACATCCAATACGGTCTTGAGTCGAAGGTAGGTGTTTTCTGCGATGGACGTGGCCATGATTCCCCTTAGTGAAGCGATCTGTCTCTAGGCATCTTGCCAAGACGGTATTAAATCGCACGACTTGAAATGGTTAACTCTGCGTGTCGTGACCGACTATGACGTCGATTACAGCGGAACCGAGGCAAGAGTCTCGGCTAGTGGGCTGTTTTCTCAACCCGGAAACGCTTTTCGGGGAACCGCCGCTCACTTCCCACGACACGCACGCGTCCCAGTTTAGCGACCCCTTCGGGCCGGAGCTACACCCGGTTCAGCTCGTCCAGCAGCTCGGCTTTCCGCTCTTCAGAGGCGAACGATGAGTGAATGGAGTTGGCCGCGAGCCGGGACCGGTCAAACTCGGACAGCTCAAAAGCTGCCTGCAGCTGTGCGAAGTTGTCATCCACGTAGCCGCCGAAGTAGGCAGGATCGTCCGAATTGACGGAAACGTTGAGCCCGGCGGCAAGCATCGCAGGCAACGGGTGGTCAGCCAAGGTGTCCACGGCCCGGAGCCGGACGTTTGAAAGCGGACAAACCGTCAACGGAATCCGCTCGTCCACCAGGCGTTCCACCAGGTCGGGGTCATCCATGCAGCGGATGCCATGGTCAATCCGCTCCACGCCCAGGACGTCCAGCGCTTCGATGATGTACGACGCCGGTCCCTCCTCGCCCGCGTGCGCGGTGAGCCGCAGGCCCGCTTCGCGGGCTTTCGCGAACAGCCGCTCAAATTTGGCTGGCGGGTTACCCACTTCGGCCGAGTCCAGGCCGATGGCTGCGATGGGCGCGTTCATGACCAACAGGCCGTCCAGGACCTCCAGCGCCGATTCCTCGGAAAGGTCGCGGAGGAACGCGGCGATCAGCAGGGTGGAAATTCCGTAGTCCCCCACCGACGTCGCCAAGGCCGAGGCCACACCGTTAACGCAGGTTTCCAGGCTGACGCCGCGGGAGATGTGGGCCTGCGGGTCCATCATGATCTCGGCATGCCGGACGCCTGCAACGGCCGCGCGGGCCAGGTAGGCGCGGGTCATGTCGGCGAAGTCCTGCTCAGTCCGCAGCACCGCCATGTTGGCGTAGTACAGGTTCAGGAACGACTGCAGGTCGCTGAATTCGTACAGCGCCCGTAACTCTTCAAGGCCCGAATAGGGAAGTGCCATGCCGTTTCGCTCCGCCAGCTCAAAGATCAGCTCGGGCTGCAACGTGCCCTCAATGTGTAGGTGCAGTTCCGCGAGAGGCAGAAATTGCGGTGCTTCTTCGGTCTCGGGCAGCTCCGATTCCGGCATCTGGTCGACGGCAGCATCCGGGTAATTATCCATCGGCTCAGGATATCGCCCACCGGCCGCTTCACGGCTAGAGTCGAACCAATGCGGAACCCTCAGCAGGCTGACGAACCTATCCTCCATACTTCCGGCCACCTCTCCGACGGCTTCGTCCGGGTCCGGGGAGCCCGCGAGAATAACCTGAGGAACGTGGATGTGGATGTGCCCCGCGACTCCATCGTGGCTTTCACAGGTGTCTCCGGCTCAGGAAAGTCGTCCCTGGCATTCGGCACCATCTACGCCGAAGCCCAGCGCCGGTACTTCGAATCCGTGGCCCCCTACGCACGCCGCCTCATCCAGCAAGGCCATAATCCCAAGGTGGAGACGATCTCCGGACTGCCTCCCGCCGTCGCGCTTCAACAGCGCCGCGGCGCACCGAGCAGCCGTTCCACCGTAGGCACAGTGACTACGCTGTCCAATTCGCTCCGCATGCTGTTTTCAAGGGCGGGAACGTATCCGCACGGTGCGGCCCCACTGGATTCCGACGCTTTTTCTCCAAATACTGCGGCGGGCGCCTGCCCGGAATGCCACGGGCTCGGAGTGGCACACACGGTCAGCGAGACGTCCCTGGTGCCGGACCCCGGCCTGACCATCCGGGAGGGTGCCATCGCCGCGTGGCCGGGTGCCTGGCAGGGCAAGAACCTCCGCGACATCCTCAGCCACCTCGGCTACGACGTGGACGTCCCGTGGCGGAAGCTGCCCAAGAAGCAGCGCGACTGGATCCTGTTCACAGAGGAGCAGCCCGTCGTCGAAGTCACGCCCGAACGGGACCGGGTGGCCAAGCCGTACAAGGGCCGCTTCTGGAGCGCCAAAAGCTACGTCCTGCACACCCTGGCCGACTCCCAGAGCGCCGCCATGCGTGAGCGCGTCCTGGCGTTCATGGAATCCGGCCCGTGCGCCCGCTGCACAGGAACCGGGCTCCGGCCTGAGGCCCTCGCAGTGAGCTTCGCCGGCAAAAGCATCGCCGAACTCAACGCCGCGCCCATGGTGGAACTGGCCGAGATCATCCGTCCCACTGCCGGTCTCAAGGATGCCGGAACCGCGTCCCGGCGGCAGTCCTCCGGGGAGGACAACGAGGTTGCCGTCGCCATCAGCGCCGACCTCCTGCAGCGCATCACGGTGCTCCTGGACCTCGGCCTCGGATACCTCGCCCTGGGCCGATCCACCCCCACCCTCTCCCCCGGCGAAATGCAGCGGCTGAGGATCGCCACCCAACTCCGGTCCGGACTGTTCGGAGTTATCTACGTGCTTGACGAGCCGTCCGCTGGCCTTCACCCGGCCGACGCCGAGCCGCTCCTGGCTGTCCTTGACCAGCTCAAGGCCTCCGGCAACTCCGTCTTCGTGGTGGAGCACAACATGGACGTGGTCCGCCGGGCCGACTGGCTGGTGGACGTGGGCCCCCGCGCCGGCGAAGGCGGCGGCGAGGTTCTCTACAGCGGGCCCGTCGCCGGGCTTGCCGCCATTGAGGAGTCGGTCACCCGCCCGTTCCTGTTCGACGGCGGCGCGTCTGCGGGCTGCGCGTCCGCGGGCGACGCGTTCGACGGGACGCCCGGTGGGGCGTCCGGTGGGGCGTCCAACGGCGGGTTGCCGGCCCCGCGCGGGCGCGGCCGTGAACCCGATGGCTGGCTGGAACTGACTGGAATCAGCCTGCACAACCTTAAGGACCTTGATGCCCGGTTCCCCTTGGGCGTCCTGACGGCAGTCACGGGCGTTTCCGGCTCCGGCAAGTCAACCCTAGTGAGCCATGTCCTCGGCGACGTGGCGGGCTCCAGCCTGAGGAACCATCCCGCGCCGGAACCGGCCCAAACGGACCGGGCAGACTCCTCACCAGCGCTGACGGTGGGGCCGGTCAACGGCATGGACCGGATCGACAGGCTGGTCACTGTGGATCAGAAGCCCATCGGCCGGACACCACGCTCTAACCTGGCCACCTACACCGGCCTCTTTGACGCTGTACGCAAGGAGTTCGCCGGCACCGACCAGGCCCGGGAACGTGGATTCGGCGCGGGGAGATTCTCCTTCAACGTGGCCGGTGGCCGCTGCGAGACCTGCCAGGGCGAGGGCTTCGTCGCCGTTGAACTGCTCTTCCTTCCCGGCAGCTACGGTCCCTGTCCTGAGTGCGACGGTTCACGCTACAACCCAGAGACCCTTGAGGTGACTTACCGCGGCAAAAACGTGGCCGATGTACTGCGCCTGACCGTTGACGCCGCCGCCGGGTTCCTGGCTGACATTCCCGCCGCTGCCCGCAGCCTGAAGAGCCTCCGCGATGTGGGCCTGGGCTACCTCCGCCTCGGCCAGCCTGCCACCGAACTGTCCGGCGGCGAGGCCCAGCGCATCAAGCTCGCCACCGAACTCCAACGCGCCCGCCGAGGCCACACGCTCTATCTTCTGGACGAACCAACCACCGGGCTGCATCCCGCCGACGTCCAACTGCTGATGGCACAGCTCCACGGCCTGGTGGACAGCGGCAACACCGTGGTGGTGGTCGAACACGAGATGGACGTTGTGGCGGGCGCGGACTGGGTCATCGACCTTGGCCCCTCGGGTGGGGATGCGGGCGGACGGATTGTTGCTGCCGGAACCGCCGCCGCCGTCGCAGGTTCTTCCCACGGCCGCACCGCGCCTTACTTGGCGGCGGTACTCCGCCAGCGAGCCACCAGCTGATCTCCAGAATTCATCTCAGTTTGATAACGGCCCCGTGATGTCCTAGCGTGAAATGCAAGCCCGCCAAGCGGGCGAATGAATGCCCGGTGCTGCCTCCACCAGAACTGCCCGGCCGGCAGACACCGAAAATGACCTCGATTCGTCAGGGGCGGGCAGCGGCGCGATAACCTCCTGGGACGGACCGAGCGCAGGCGGCCTTCAGGAGCATCACATGAAAAACACCACAATCCGTCGTGCGCTGCCCAGCTGGGTTTGAGCGGCGGGGGTGGTGCGACGGCGGTTGCCCCGCAGAGCGTCCCGGTCCAGAATGTCCCAGCACAGAGCGTCCCAGTCCAGAACGTGCCGGTCCACCAGCCGCCGGCCACCCAGGGCGATATGCAGGGACCAGCCGATGATGTCGCAGCGCCGCCAGCTGCTGCGGAAATCCCCCAGCATGCTGCACCACCGGCGCTGAGCGGCGAAACCTACACCCTGGATCCGGGCGATACCCTCAGCATCGTGGCGGATAAGCTCGGCGTCGAAGGCGGCTGGGAGAAACCGGCCGACGCCAACCTGGACTCCATTGCCGATCCGGACCTTGTGTTCGCCGGGCAGGTCATCCAGCTCCCCGCCTAAGCCTGCCGTCGTCCCCGGGGCCTTCCGTTTCCCTTCCCCGGGACAACAGACGAAAGAAAAAACGACGCCGGAGCTCCCCACCCAAGGGAGTTCCGGCGTCGTACGTTCTGAGGTTGTTCTCAGCTGCTTCTTAAGCGGCCGCCGGAATTTCCCGGACGATGCGCACCTTCCAGGCAGCGGCGTCGCTGGTGTCCAGCAGCGCCACCGTACCGTGGGCGACGTTCAGCGCCACGCGCTTGGCCGCGAGCAGTTCCAGGTAGAGGTGTTCGTTCATGCGGCTGGGTGTGTCGATCATGTATTTCACGGCGTCGCGGACCTTGCGGTAATTGCTGCTGCGTTCGCGGTGCAGGTGAAGCTGCAGCATCTGGCGATGGCGCACCTTGGGTTCGTGCTTGTTGAGCCAGGAAACCGCCAGGTGGACAGAGACTACCAGTGCCAGCGAAACCGCATAGATCCACCAGCCGCTACTCAGCAGGAACAGGGGCAGGTTGCCGATGGCAACCAGCGCAATCACCACACGGAGCGCAACGATCCGGCGAAGGGTCAGCGCGACGGATGCCATGGCGGCAAGAAAGCCGTGCTGCTCCTTCCGCGCTTCGGCCGGGTCAAGGGTAAATTCGTCAAGGACCAGGATGCCCTTGGCCTCCGGGCTGAGCAGCTGCCCGAACTTGGGTGTGAAAGGCTGCGCGCTGCCGGGGGTCGTAACAGAAGAATTGGTCATGAGGGGGCTCCAGGCTAGCGGGGTGTTTCGGTGATCATAGTGGGTAGCGGCACCCTTTGTATGTATCGGTCCACTATGTGAACACCGCGCGCGTTCGCAGGAGCCTGCCCATGTGGCGGCGGGCACAGCAATTGGCACATCCGCCGCGTGCCGTCAGACTGAAGGGATGCAAACCTTCCTTCCGTATCCCGATTTCCGGCAGAGCGCCGCAGCACTGGACACTGCCAGGCTTGGCAAGCAGCGTGTCGAGGCGCTGCAGACCCTCCGGGCTCTGGTGATTCCCGAGTACGGCTGGCAGACCCACCCTGCCGTCCGCATGTGGATGGGCCACGTGCCGGCGCTGACCCTGTATGGCCTGGCGATGGTGGACGAGTGGACCTCCCGCGGCCACGCAGACAACACCCGCGCCAACATCACCGAGTTCGCGCCCCAGGCAGCGCACCCGGACTACGCTGCCAGGATTCCCATGCCGGAGTGGCTGGGGAACCCTGACTTCCACCTGAGCCACCGCGCGAAGCTGGTCCACAAAGAACCGAAATTCTACAAGGCGGTGTTCCCGGACGCCGACCTGGACCTGGACTATATCTGGCCAGAGCCCAAGCATGAGTTCCATCCGGCAGAACCGGAGGACGACTTCCTGTGGATCCTCCGCGACCCGCACCCCGGGATCGATCCGCAGACACTGGACACTGTGGCGCTGCCGCCGGTCCGCCGTGCCAATCCTGCTGCTGACGCGCCCGACGCCGATGGCTACTCCCCCGTGTACATCGACGACGGGTCACGCCGCCCCTCCAAGCAGCCGCGCAAACTGCCTCCCAAGCTTGTGAAGAAGCCCACGCGAAAGCGCCAGGCCCAGGAGGAAGCGTTCGCCACGCTGCCCGGCAAGACCACCGTTGCCGTTTCGTTCGAGGATGGCCGCAAGTTCGCCGTGGGGCAGGTCCTCGGCCGGCCCATCACGCTCGACGATGGCCGCTTTGGCCGCAACTTCAGTGTCACCGAGGTGATCGACCGGTCCGCGTTCGATTACCCGGCGCTCCTGCAGGATCCCCGCGTGTTCTTCCCGGTGCCGGCTCCCTGATAAGCCACATTTGGCGGCGATCCCCTGAAGCCGCTGGAAACTCGACGGCTGGGAACTGCACGGCGACGCAAAATTATCGCTTACAGTAATCCTCAAGTGCGGGCAGCCCGCACCATCAGCATGGGGGCTAATTATGGGGGCAGGCGACCGAGCCGCGGAACAGGCGCGGATGGCGGCTGAACGGGCGGCCAAACTCCGCCGGCAGCTCGATTACGCAGAAAAGGCTGAACGGGCGTGGGCGGCGGGTGCCGCTGGCGAAGCCCGTGTTGCCGGAATGCTGGAGTCGCTTCAGTCCGAGGGCTGGATGGCCCTCCACGACGTGCATTGGCCCGGACGGCCCAAAGCCAACCTTGACCACGTCCTGATAGGCCCGGGTGGCGTCATCGTGATCGATGCCAAGAACTGGTCAGGCGACGTTCATCTCCGTAACGGCGTCCTGCGGCAGAACGGTTACTCGCGCGAGCGGGAGGTGGCGGGAGTGCTGGAGCAAGGCGCAGCGGTAGCGGCCCTTCTGGAACCGCAGCACCGCCGCCACGTACGCGCGTGGCTATGCATGGTTGGTCAACCTGGCCTCCAAGGGTCCACTTCCAGCGGTGCGAGGCTCCAAGGCATAGACACCGTCCGCGAAGCCATCAGTGCTGTCCCCGCTGTGCTGGATGCGGACACAGTCGGAGCCATCCACCATCACCTGACAAATTTGCTCGCAGGAACCTCGAGTCCGCCGCTGCTAACCACCGGGAACGTACCGGCCGGGCCATCGGATTTTACTCATGCTCCAGGCCCAGCCACATCCTTGGCACGCTGGCGCACCGTCCGTGACCCTGCCCATGACCCGCACACGGTTCTGCGGTCAGCAGCCCGGCCAAGGGCAGCACGCAGGACACCGAAGAAGGGTCAAAGCTGTCTGGGGGCGCTCTTCCGGCTGGCACTCATCGTTTTGGCCCTTGTTGTGCTCACGAACGTGCTTTCGCAACTTTCGGCCCAGCCGCAGCCGGTTCCCCTTCCCACTCCCGCGGTGGTTTCCAAGCTTCCTGTGCCCTGACCTCTGCCGCGAATTCGGGTGGTGACGGCGGGGATGGCAGACTGTGTGCCATGACCATTCTCCTGGCCGGCTGCGGCGATCTCGGAACGGAAGCCGGCCTGCGGTTCGCCGCGGCGGGGCATCGAGTGGTCGGGTGGCGCCGCTCGCCGGATAAGCTGCCAGCGGAGATCGAAGGTGTCGCGGCCGACCTAAGTTCTCTGGATCTGCCGCCCATGCCCGGGGACATCACCGCCGTCGTCGTAGCCGTTGCTGCCGACTCACTTACAGAAGCGGCCTACCGGTCCGCCTACGTGGACGGACTCTCGCACGTTTTGGATGCGCTGGAGCGGGACGGCGTAACGCCCCAGCGCGTGCTTTTCGTTTCGTCCACTGCGGTCTACGGGGATGCCGGCGGCGGCTGGGTTGATGAAAGCACGACGGCGGCACCTGGGGGATTCTCTGGGCGAATACTGTGTGCGGCGGAGGAACTGCTGGACTCGCGGTTGCGCGACTCAGGCACCGCGCCGGTTGTGCTGCGGCTCGGCGGGATCTACGGGCCCGGACGCACGCGGCTCATTGACCAGGTCCGCAGCGGCAATGCCCTCGTCCCCGATCCGCCGCGCTTCACCAACCGTATCCACCGCGACGACGCTGCCGCAGCGATCGTCCACCTGGCCACGATGGAAGACATTCCTGCGCCCGTATATATAGGCGTAGACAACGAACCTGTCGAACTCGGTGAGGTGCTCGGGTTCCTCGCGTCCGAAATGGGATGTGCCAAACCTCCCGTTGGTCCGACAGGCGAAGCCCGCGGCGGGAACAAGCGGTGCAGTAATGCCTTGCTCCGCAGCACAGGCTTCGACTTCGCATACCCGTCTTTCCGCGAAGGTTACCGAGAGGTCCTGGCTGGAACCGGAGTGCGTCACGCCTAAACTGCTACACGCAAGCTAAACTGCCTGACGCATACTGCTGTAACCGAGGAGCACGATGGATTTTCAGCACATCATTGAAGCCGTGGGAAGGTACATGGACTTCGCCGGGGTGGCCGTGATGGTCATCGGTGCAGCTGTATCGATTCCCATGGCTTTCCGTGGTTACCAGCCCCGAAAGCTGCCCGCCGGGGCTGAAAAACTGACGGTCTACCGCGCCTACCGGCAACTGTTGGGACGATCCATACTGCTGGGCCTTGAGCTCCTAGTGGCTGCTGACATCATTCGTACCGTGGCCGTAACCCCAACCTTCGAGAGCGTCGGAGTGCTGGCGATCATCGTTCTCATCCGTACGTTCCTGAGCTTCTCGCTGGAGCTTGAAATCACTGGCCGCTGGCCGTGGCAGAAGGAAAGCGCCCAGCCCCCGCGTGTAGAGGCCTAAGCTGCCCTTCTTTTGTCAGCCTCGCCCTGATGGGCATGACGGACGAGCCCGCCGTGCTGGACCGGAAGGGCCGCTCCCGCCGTCCATGGCCCGGCAGCTGATCGCCGACTCCTTCCCCCGCGTCCTGACCGATCCGCGCGACGGGGCACCGTTGGAGATCGGCCGGACCAGCTACTCGCCTGGGAACCGCGGAAACACTGGCGTGGCCCATCCCGGCCAGCCCTGCTGCAAACATCACCGGATTCGGTACACCACCGGATGATCGCCCACTTCCGCCAGCAAAGACGACCACAGGTCAGGATCTTGGTCTGCCACTTCCCCGGGGTCCTCTTCCGGACTGGTAGCAAAGTCTGCTTGAGTAAACAGCAGGCTCCGGTTCGGGACCATCGGGAACCGGAGTTCCGTATCAAGCAGGAGCAGAAGGGAATGTGGGATGAATACCCCGTTGAGCGCGCCCGATCTCTGGCCACAACCGCCAGAATTGCCCGGTCCCATTATCATGGACCAACGTTGGACTGATGCCTTGTTCCTGCACTGGCGTCTGCCCGTTTCGACGGCGGCAGCATTCATGCCACCCGGTGTTATGCCCGATGAATACGACGGTTCGGCCTGGGTGGGCCTGATAGGTTTCCGCATGAGGAAGGCAGGACCCGGCAGTGGTTCCCCAGTACCCTACTTTGGGGATTTCAACGAGATCAATGTCCGTCTCTACTCCCGCGAACCGGATGGCACTCGGGGTGTGGTCTTCCTGAGCCTGGATGCGAACCGCCTGGCCGTGGTTCTGGCAGCGAGGGTAGGCGGAATCCCCTACGTCTGGTCGCGTGCGGGTTTCAGCCAATCGCGAGCGGACGGGTCCACGGGCTACTCCGTCCGGCGGTTCGGGCAGGGGGCGCGTAGCGACTTCGCAGCAGTGCCGGAGCCGCACCAGGCGGCCAGCGATCCACTGTCAGTTCACCTGACCGCGAGGTTCGGCCTCCACACCAGATTCCGCGGCCGCACACTGTACATTCCGAACACTCACGCGCCCTGGCCCCTGCACCCGGGAAAGGTGACCCTGCTCGACGACGGACTCATCAGCAGCGCGGGAATCCATGTGGCCGGACCGCCCGAATCCGTCCTGTTTTCTCCCGGAGTCCGGACCCAGTTCGGCCGGCCCCGGGTGATAGGAACGTAGCGCCCGGACCTGTTCCGAGAGAGCAGTACCACCGCCGCCCGAACTATTTGCCCAGACCAGCCTTCCGCAGCGCCTCGGCCATAGCCGTACTTACCGGCCCCGGCTCCGGCGTCGACTTTGAAATTGGTGTATCCGGGTTCCCACCCGACTGCCTCGCCGCACCCTTGCCACGTTCGTGGCGTGTGCGTTCCCGACCGCCACGTTCCAGAGAGTTGCCTACCGGCCGCCCACCGGCCGGCGCACCCCTGTCCGGCCCCACAGCCGCTGCACGTGTCCGGGGAGGTGACAGTTCGTCGTCGAGCCGCAACGTCAGTGAAATCCGTTTGCGTTCCGGGTCGGCTTCCAGCACCTTCACCCGCACCACCTGCCCTGACTTCACTACTTCGCGCGGGTCGGAGACGAACCGGTTCGCCAAGGCAGACACGTGAACGAGGCCATCCTGATGCACCCCCACGTCCACAAAGGCGCCGAACGCGGCCACGTTGGTCACCGTCCCTTCGAGCACCATGCCGGGCTCCAGGTCGGAGATCTTCTCGATGCCCTCGGAAAAGGTCGCCGCGGCAAATGCGGGGCGCGGGTCCCGGCCGGGCTTGTCCAGCTCCGCCAGGATGTCCTGCACCGTGGGCAGGCCAAACGTCCCATCCACAAAGGCGCGTGGGTCCAGCGACGACGCCGGCGCAGCCCCGGCCGCCCCCAGGATCTTGCGGGCAACGGCGTACGACTCAGGGTGCACGCTCGAAGCGTCCAATGGCTCCGCTCCCCCGGTGATCCGCAGGAAGCCCGCGCACTGCTCAAAGGCCTTGGCTCCGAGCCGGGGCACTTTCTTCAGTTCACTGCGTTTGGCGAACGGTCCGTGCTCGTTCCGGTAGGCCACAATGTTTTCGCTCAGCGAAGGCCCGACACCGGCCACGCGGCTCAGCAGCGCGGGGGACGCCGTGTTCACGTCCACGCCCACCGCGTTGACACAGTCCTCCACCACCGCGTCCAGGCTGCGATCCAGCTTCGATGCGGTGACGTCGTGCTGGTACTGCCCCACCCCGATGGATTTGGGGTCGATTTTCACCAATTCGGCGAGCGGATCCTGCAAGCGCCGGGCGATGGACACCGCACCGCGCAGGGAAACGTCCATGCCGGGCAGCTCGGCCGCGGCCAGCGCCGACGCCGAATACACCGACGCCCCGGCCTCGGAGACCACAAGTTTCTGCGGTTTCTTCTCAGCAGCCGGCAGCATCTTAATCAGTTCCGCGGCGAGCTTGTCCGTCTCGCGGGACGCCGTGCCGTTGCCGATGGCCACCAGCTCAACGTTGTGCTTCCGGGCGAGACCGACCAGAGTTGCCAGTGCCTCATCCCATTTCCGGGCCGGCGCGTGCGGGTACACGGTGTCCGTGGCCACTACCTTGCCCGTGCCGTCCACAACGGCCACCTTCACGCCGGTCCGCAGCCCCGGGTCCAAGCCAAGAGTCGCGCGGTTGCCGGCGGGTGCGGCCAGCAGAACGTCCCGCAGGTTGGCTGCGAAAACCCGCACAGCCTCATCCTCGGCGGCGGTGAACATCCGGCTGCGAAGGTCGGCGGTCAGCCGGGCAAGCACCCGCGAGCGCCAGGCAAGCTGCGCGGTCTGCATCAGCCAGGCATCTGCGGGACGGCCGCGGTCGGCCACCCCGAGGCATCTGGCCACCGCAGCCTCGAAACGCGATTGCGCAGCGGCGAGGGCGTCGTCGTTAGTAGGATCGCCCTCCGCGAGATCCAGTTCCAGAACGCCGTCCTTCTCACCACGCAGCAGTGCGAGCACGCGGTGAGACGGCATTCCCGACGGCACCTGCGCGAACTCAAAGTAATCGGCGAACTTCTGCCCGTCAGCCTGCTTGCCCTTCTTTACGCGCGACACCATTCGCCCCTGGGTCCAGAGCCGCTCCCGCAGGTTGGCGGCAAGGTCCGGATCCTGGGCCACCCGCTCCACGAGGATGGACCTCGCGCCGGCGAGCGCGGCCGCGGCGTCGTCAATGGAATGCTCGGCGTTCAGGAACTTGGCTGCCTCGCGCTCTGGATCCAGATCGGGCCGCTTCAGCAGCGACGCAGCGAGCGGCTCCAAGCCAGCTTCGCGTGCGATCTGTGCCTTGGTGCGCCGCTTGGACTTGAACGGAAGGTAGATGTCCTCGAGCCGGGACTTCGTGTCCGCGGCCAGGATCGATGTCTGCAACTCGGCGGACAGCTGGCCTAGCGCGGCGATCGCCTCCAGGACAGTACGACGGCGGTCCTCGAGTTCGCGGAGGTAGCGCAGACGCTCGTCGAGTTCCCGGAGCTGGGTGTCATCCAACGTCCCGGTGGCTTCCTTGCGATACCGGGCGACGAACGGGACGGTGGACCCGCCGTCGAGCAATTCCACGGCGGCTTTGACCTGCCAGGTCTTCACGCCGAGCTCAGCGGCGATCTGGGCGTGGATGGCGCTGTCCGGAGTTTCCGCGGACGTGGGTTTGGACGGGGCGTGCGGGAGTTGGGTCACCAGAACATTTTGCCTTACCGGCCTGACCGTCTCCAGCGGTGCCGCTCAGACAGACTCGACTGACCGGCTATTCCGCTCCGGCCTGTGAAGTGCTGTAGTTGATATGCCGTCACCGTTAATCACTCTCGAGGAAGAGGACACCATGCGGGAACTGCTCATCGTCTTTCAGGACGGATTCGACGAGGCCAACATCACCGTCATGGTCAACGGCAAAGAAGTCCGCCGCGACGAGGGCGTCACTACCAACCCTCTCCTGGGGGAAGCGTTCGAAACGTCCATCGAGTTGCCCGCAAAAGGGGCGCAGGTGGGGGTGGAAGTGACTAACCGTGGCCTCAAAGCCATCACTAAAGTCAGCGGAAAGCCCAAGAGCCTGCTTGTTTCCATCCAGGACGACCAGCTCGTCATGCGCGAAGGAACGGGCCGCGAAGCGTTTCTGTAGACCCCTAGCAATAGTCCATTCGCTGGAGTATCCTAGCGTTACCGCTCGGCTTTCACGAGCCCGAGCGGGCCAACTTTTGCAAAAAGAGCCAAACAGCCGTCGGATGGCTTTGGTTCAAGCTGCCGGGACAGCACACCGAGCAGCCAACGACGGCGGCACCCAAAGCCGGGTGCCGCCGTCGTCGTTTTATTCGGGTTTGGGACCGCTACTGGCCGCTGTGCACCGGATAATCCGTGTAGCCAGCAGAGCTGTCTGCGTAGAACGTGGAGGGGTCCGGTTCATTGAGGGGAAGGTTTTCCTTCCAGCGTCGCGCGAGGTCCGGGTTGGCAATGGCGGGCCGTCCCACCACCACGGCGTCGGCGTGGCCGTTGGCCACCAGACTCGCCGCTTCCTCCCGGGTGGTCACGGTGCCGAAGCCCGAGTTCACCAGGAAGGCGCCGTTGAAGCGCGCCCTGAGGTCCTGGACCAATTCACTGGTCGGCTCGTGGTGGAGGACGCTGAGGTACGCGAGGTTTAGCGGGGCAATGCTATCCACCAGCACCTCATAGGTGGCGCGGACATCGGCCGCGTCTACTTCGGCGATGCCCTGCACGTTGTGCTGGGGCGAGATGCGGATGCCGACGCGGCTGGCGCCCAGCGCGGAAACCACGGCGTTGACCGTTTCGATCACAAAACGGGCCCGGTTCTCCGGCGAACCGCCGTAGCTGTCGTCACGCAGGTTGGAGTTGGGCGCCAGGAATTCGTGCAGCAGGTACCCGTTCGCCGAGTGCAATTCCACGCCGTCGAAGCCTGCTTCGATCGCGTTGAGCGCACCGGTGACGATCTCCTGCATCACGACGGGCAGTTCGTCACTGGTCAGTGCGTGAGGCACGGGGTACGGCTTCTTACCGGACGGGGTTCGGACTTCGCCGTCAATGGCGACGGCGCTCGGAGCAACAAGGGTATGGCCGCCGGTGATGTCCTCATGGGACACCCGTCCGCCGTGCATGACCTGTGCAAACATCCGGCCGCCCTCGGCGTGGACGGCATCGGTGACCTTCTTCCAGCCCGCGATCTGCTGTTCCGTGACCAGTCCGGGCTGGCCAGGGTAGGAGCGTCCGGCGGGGCTCGGGTAAGTGCCTTCGCTGACGATCAGGCCCAGGGTAGCGCGCTGGCGGTAGTGCTCCTCGAGTAGCGGTCCAGGCACACCCTCCTCGCCCGCACGCAGGCGGGTCAGCGGCGCCATGACCAGGCGGTTGGACAGTTCAAGCTCGCCGAGAGCCAAGGGGGAAAACAGCATGGGCAGTTCCTTTCGCAGGGGAATTGGTACTGCTGGGCCCAACTTGTGCGCGTCCGCATCTATTCCGGGCGAGAGCGCCGTCACTTCAGCGTTGGACCTGTGGGGCTACTTGTCCGATGCCACACCTGGACAACCCTGGCCCTGCGGGTTCTGGTTGCAGTCGTCGGCGTAATTCCGGGTGATGGAGCGCCAGACGCTGATGGTCTGCGGCGGCGTGCTGAACTGTCCTTGGCCGGGGATAGGCAACGGGGGTCCGTCGTTCACGGAGTAGGTGCCCTGGAATGAAGTCGTGAGAACTACTTGGAAGTCGCCCGTTTCCGCATAGACGTGGCTGGTCCGAGTTTTCACACCCCAGCGGTCCTGCGGCAAGGGCCCACCCATGGAAGGCTGCGGGCCGAACACGGTGCCGTCACCGTAGTTCCAGGTGTACTGGACCGGGGTGGCCACGACGTGCACCTTCTGCCCGAACATCGTTACGTCAAATTGCTGCTCCGCGGCGTCTGCATAGAAGTTCGTTTCGGCGCCGCGGAGTGTATGCGGGCTGGGCTGGGCGACGACTGTTCCGGCGTCGATCGGGAGGCTCTCGAACTGCTTTTGGATCTGGCCGGCAATTTGCTCCAGAACGTCAACGGGTTTTTCGTCATAAATGCAGGTTGGCCCCGCAAATAAGCTCCAAATGCGCGGATCAAAGTCTTCAAATGACCTATACCAGTTGACACTTCTCCCATTCCCACCCACAGTGCACTCGACATCTGGTCCCGAGCAATTTGACCCATCCAGAGTTGGGTCGGCCCGGCATACGTGTTTGTACCTATACACGTACGGATCACTTGGCTGCCCCATGGGCGTTTGGCTCCACGCTCCTGAACCGGGGTGTAGATACCACCCGCCTACAGTGGCTCCTGTCTCCTGCCAGTCACCTTTGACTGGCGAGTCCGCTGTTGCTCCTGGAGCATCAATAAGAGCGGAGGGAATTGTCAGCGCCAGGACGAACAGCAACATCCCGCGGTGGAAAATTGTTCTCATTAATCATTGACCAAGTGCTCGACAGTTTTGGCAGTCCAGGCATCGTTCTCATATCCAGCTATCATGATGTCGCCGATCGCGGGTCTGCTTTCTGTTGTCTCATCCAAGGACTTGTCGGCACGGAAATATGAAAGGGGCTCTTGCCTCACTTGGATCAGTACTTGATATTCATTAGGCGCCACCTCTAGGAACTTCGTTTGCGCCCCCTCAACGACCATCCGCCCGCCTGCGAGCCATCGTCCGTCTGAGTGCCAGCCTTCGACAACGTCCCTAACTCGGGCGCAACTAGGGCAAGCTGGGCCGGAAACCCCTTCCAAAGGTTTCATATCGCCGGTCTCATAGGCGTAAGTCAGCGTGTCATACCAATACCGGGCGAACGCCTCCAGCCCTTCCTTCGTCTCCGTCTTCGCGACGTCCGGAAGTACCGGCACAGGCACGTTCTGGGCGCGGCCGCTGGCCGAGGCGGGCACGTAAGCCGGAGCTTCGGTCGGAGTCGGCGTAGGACCGGCAGTTGCCGTCTGGGTTGCGGACGGCGACTCGGTTACCGTTCCGCCGGGCTCGCCCCCGGTATTGCAGCCGGAAAGCGCCAGGGCAGCCGCCGCAACAGTGGCGGCCAGTACCAAGCGCAACCGCCGGGCCATAAGAGAGTTGTGCGATGTCATGGGCAGCTAATCCCCCGATAGTTTCAAGACGCTTCGCTCCGAACAATTACTTAAGGGTAACCCAGGACACATCGGAGCAATCCAAGTTATCCACAGCCTCCCCGCCAACGGTTCCACCACCCCGCGGGAGCTATACGAAGTCACAGACAACCTGGCTGCACTAAAGGCCTTGGGCAGCGAATGTGACAAAGCAATTACGCACGCGGTCAACAAACAGTCCCTGTCGCCCTTGTAGAAACCCCACAATTTCCCTTGCTTCCAGCCGAACTAGCCTCAGCGGGATCGTCGCCGCCGTCCGCGGCCCCGACATCAAACTGATGAACCAGATCAAATTCGCGATCGACCGCATCAGCGAAGCCGTGGACATCAACATCGCCTGCTCCCTGGGCATGCTCACCCAACGCCAGGTCGACCTGCTCGCTGAGTGTGGCGTGCACCGCTACAACCACAACCTCGAAACCGCCCGCAGCTACTTCCCCGACGTCGTCACCACCCTCAGCTACGAGGAACGCCTGGAGACCTGCAACATGGTCAAGGGCGCCGGCATGGAACTGTGCTGCGGCGCGCTGATCGGCATGGGCGAGACCCTCGAACAACGCGCCGAACTCGCCGCCCTCGAACCCCAAGAAGTCCCGCTAAATTTCCTCAACCCCAGGCCCGGCACCCCGCTGGAGAACCAGGCCCTGATGGACGGCAAGGACGCCCTCCGCGCCATCGCCGCCTTCCGCCTGGCCATGCCGCGGACCGTGCTCCGCTACGCCGGCGGCCGCGAACTGACGCTCGGCAACGCCGTCATCGTCGGCAACTACCTCACCACCCTCGGCCGCCCCGCCAACTCAGGCCTCAACCTCCTCGTGGGACTCAACATGCCCATCAAGGAACCCCAGAAGTCACTATGAGCCCGGTCCCAATGCCCTCAACCACCGGCGCATCCACGCAGGATTCGGGAAGCTCAATCAACAGTGACTATTGCGGGCACTGCGGCGGGGCGTCCGACGGCGGTGCACCACCGCCGTCGGACCCGCACCGGCAGTGCGAGGTGCTGCTGCAGCTGGAACCCCCGCGCTACTGCGCCACGTGCCGGCGCCGTATGAAAGTCCAGGTGACCCCGCTGGGTTGGTCGGCGGACTGCTCACGTCACGGACGGCTGGAAATGCCCTGCAACGAATTCCTCCCCAAACCTAGAATTCTTCTACCGAACGTAGAACAATGGTTCGCATGATGTTCCCCCATGCAGACGGCAACCCGGTCCTGGAACTCGACGACAAGGAATCCTGGCAACTTCTGGATGCAACCAAGCATGGCCGGATAGTAGTCTCCGTCGCCGGCGAACCGGACATTTTCCCCGTGAATTACGTGACGTCAGGCCGGAAGGTCTACCTCAGGACGGCGCCCGGAAACAAGCTCGCCCAGCTCACCATCAACTCCAAGGTGCTCTTTGAAACGGACGGCATCCTGTCTGATGAGGCCTGGTCCGTTGTGCTCCGGGGAACTGCGCGGGTCCTGACCCACTCGGCGGAACTTGACGCCGTTGAAGCGCTGGAGCTCAAGACCTGGGTCCCCACACTCAAGGACTTCTACGTGGAGATCGTGCCCACGTCGGTCAGCGGCCGCCACTTCCAGTTCGGAGAACAGCCGGAGCTCGAACTCTAATAGCTCCTTAGACTGGAATCATGGCGGACAGGCTGACGCCCGAGCAGCGGAGCTGGAACATGTCCCGCATCCGGGGCAAGAACACCAAGCCGGAATTACTGGTGCGCCGCCTTCTGCATGCCAAGGGCTTCCGCTACCGCCTGCACGGCAAAGCCGGCAAAGTCCGCCTGCCTGGAAACCCGGACCTGGTCTTCGCGGGGCGGCGCAAGGTCATCTTCGTCAACGGCTGCTTCTGGCATTTGCACGACTGCCGGGTGGGCCAGCACGCCCCCAAAGCGAACGCCGCTTTCTGGGAAGCCAAACGCGCGCGGACCCGGGATCGGGACGCCCAGCAGCGCCGCCAGTTGGAGGCTGCCGGCTGGCAGGTCCTGACCGTGTGGGAGTGCGGCCTGAAGGACGGTTCTGCCCTCGAAGCCCAGCTTGTGGAGTTTCTCGGCGCCTAGGAAGCGCTTGCCCGAAGTTGAGCCAATCTTGAGCGTTTGCCCGCGCCCGAATTGATCGGCACCAGCGAAGATGACTGCTACAGCAAAACCCGCAGTCTCCCCAAAAAACCCCCAATCTTGGCTCCGAACTGCCACAGGACAAGGGAAGAGATCTACTCTGAAGATGACGACGGACCCACGCTGCCGCCCCAGTTTTCTGGAGTGGCAGGACCAAAACGGAAAGGACAGAAATGGCTCCCTCCGACGATGCTGGGCGGCCCTTGGTGGATCCTTCCGTCCTTGACCGGCTCCGTAACGAACTGGATGAGGACGAAGGCTACTGCACCGTTTTCGTGGGCAACTTCATCGATTACTTACCGGTCCGGATCGGCAAGCTTCGCCTTGCCTTGACCACCGGAGACCTCCCGGGCGCCGTGGACGCCATCCTCAGCCTCAAGACGTCGAGCCAAATGGTCGGCGCCGAGCGGCTGGCGGGGCTGGCAATAGACCTCGAACGTTGCATCCGCGAGGACGCGCCCCGCGAGGAGCCCTCGGTTGCGCTGCCCCGGCTGGCCGCCGACTACCTCCGGCCCATCAACCTGTGCTGCCGCCAGACGCTTAACCGTTTGGAGGCTCAGCGCTCCGCGGGCGCCAGCCGGTAGCCGACGCCCCGTACGGTCTGCAGCCAGCGGGGACGCTGCGGTGAATCACCGAGCTTCTTACGGAGATTTCCCATGTGGACTTCCACCGAACGTTCATCTGCCTCGCTGATGTAACTGCCGACGTCGTAATCCTCCTCCCGGAGGCGACGCACCAGATCCGATTTGGTCCGGACAGTCCGTCCCGCCTCGAGCAGGGCGTAGAGCAGCTCAAACTCTGTGCGGGTCAGGTTGAGTTCTTGGCCGTCCACACTGACCGACCGCGACGAGTACGTCAGATCCAGGCCGTTGTGGCTGTAGCGGCCATTTCCCGTCCCGGCGTCGGCTGGCTGATCGGCTTCGGGCGCGTTTGCCCCGGGGTCCGGGAGTGAACGGGGCCGGCGCATCATCGCCGCGATCCGAGCACGGAGCTCCCGTGGGCGGAACGGCTTGGTGAGGTAGTCATCAGCCCCGGACTCAAGACCGATCAACGTGTCCAGTTCTTCCGCCCGTGCCGTAAGCATCACGATGTAGGCGTCAGAGAATTCCCGGATCTGGCGGGAGACCTCAAAACCGTCAATATCCGGCAGCCCCAGATCTAGCGTGATGACATCAGGATTGAGCGTTTTTGCCGCCAAAACTCCTTCAACGCCGCTAGCGGCGACGCTTACTTCAAACCCAGCCTGGGTCAGGACCGCGCGGACCAGCTCGCGGATATCCTGGTCATCCTCGATGACCAGGCCCACTCGTGCTTCACTCATACAAGCCCCCTCAGCCAGCTTGACAACGTGAGAAGTATAGCTCGGTGCCGATACTCTGTTGGTATGCGTCTCACAACCCTGACACTCCTGGCCGTCGTACATGAGTGAGCCAAAGGCGTGGGCATCGGGCCGCCACCGGTTATTTCGACGGCAGTTCGACGAATACCGGCTGACCGACAGGGTAGTTCTGAGCCAGGCGCCGCTGTTCATCACCACGCTACTTACAGCGTTCCTGATGTGGGCGTTTTTCCCAGGGACAATGGACAATCCGCTCTTTGTGGCCTTCCTGGCCTCTCAAATGGCCATCATGGCACTTTGCTATCTGGTGCCATGGGACCGGCTGCCCTACACCAGCTTCCTGGCCATCCCGCTGCTGGACTTTGCTTCCATCGCGGTGGGCCGGGAGGGCGGGCAGGAGAGCCTGACCGGACTCAGCCTGTTGGCGGTCTTTCCGGTCATCTGGCTCTGCGCCTCAGGCTACTACCCAAGGCTCTCGCTATGGTTGTCTTTCCTCGGGCCGCTGGCAATCATCTGGGTCCCCCTGTTCATCGACGGAAACGTGTCCGGTCCCAGTCTGGCCAAATCTCTGCTTATCCCCGTGATGATGCTCGGAATCGGAGTATCGGTCAGCGTTCTCACCCTCAGCATGATGCGCCAGCAGCGGACCCTTGAGGAGAAGGATGAGCAACTGCAGGCCAGCCTGCTCTGCGCCCAGCGGCAGGAGGCACTTCTCAACTCCGTCCTGGACACCGTTCACCTGGGCGTCCTGGCCGTGGACGCGGCCGGCCACGACATCCTGATGAACCGTAAACAGCGGGCCAACCATGAACTGGCCCGCCCCAAGGACATCGATGATCCGAACGAGTCGCAACTGCTGGTCTTCGCCGCTGACCGCACCACCCTGGTCCCTGTGCAGGATCGGCCGGTGCGCAGGGCTGTGCTCGGTGAAACTTTCACGGACTACCTGGTCTGGCTGGGCGCCGGAAAAGAACAGCGGGCCATCACCACCAGCGCCCGCGCCATGACTGACTCGGACGGACAGTTCGCGGGATCCGTCATTGTCTTCGGCGACGTGACGGACCTCGTGAATGCCCTGGCCGCCAAGGACGAATTCGTCTCCAGTGTTTCCCACGAGTTCCGGACACCCCTGACATCCATCCTGGGCTATGTGGAAATCCTGCTGGAGGACGACCCCAGGGAGGACCAGCTCGAACCGCTGAATATCATCCGACGCAATTCAGAACGGCTCCTCACCCTCGTTTCCGACCTGCTCGCAACCAGGAACGGCCAGCTGATCGTCACGCCGCACGCCGTGGACGTGGCCGAACTGGTGCGCGCCAGTGTCTCGGCCGCGATACCCAAGGCCGACGCCGCCCGCGTGGTGCTCAAAGCCGACGCACCGTTCCGGCTGGACGCCCATGTGGACGGCCCCCGAATCTCGCAGGTGCTGGACAACCTCGTGTCGAACGCCATCAAATACTCGCCCGACGGCGGCAGTGTGGTGGTGACCCTGGCGCAGGAAAACGGCCATTTGGCTTGCCGCGTCAGCGACACCGGCATGGGCATGAGCAGTGAGGACCAGGCCGAAGTGTTCGCCAAGTTCTTCCGGACCAGCAGCGTGCGCCGGACTGCCATCCCCGGGGTGGGGCTGGGGCTGTCAATCAGCAAAGCCATTGTGGACGCCCACGGCGGCACCATCCAGGTGGACAGCGAGCTGGGGCACGGCACCACGTTTACGTTCCGGGTGCCTGTGTAGGTTCTCGACAGGCTCGATCACCGGGGGTCTAGTCTCCCGGGCGGCCCGTCCGGACTAATTCTCCCCAAGACTGCCGCGCCAGCTCCGCCACTGCAGCAAGAATGTCCGCCGGCGGCAGGGACAGATCCAGCGGAAACTCCACAATGTCGATGTCTGTGTTGAGTATCCGCCGCAACTTCACCTCGCCGGCTCCTGCACAGATGAGCCAGGCGGTGGGCACACCGAGGGCCGTACAGTGGGCGAGCATCTGATAGTGGTCTGCGGTCAGGGACGCTCCCAGGTCCGTGGCGGCCTTGTATTTGGCGTTGTAGACCACTACAGGGCGTCCGCCCAGCAGGTGCACGGCATCCGGGCGCACCGAGAGCCTGTCGGTGTCGTGAACGGCCTCGCTGAGGAGCGCGTTGTAATGGAGCCGCATCTCCCCCGGATACGCCGCCATGGCCTCTCGGAGCGCCGCGCCCACGAAGTCCCCAAACACCTGCGCCATGTCCACCACGAACGATGCCGTGTGCTGCTTGCCGTGGCCGGCCTCGGCGGACGCGTTCCGTAGGATCAGCCCGGCGAGGCGCAGCACCGAGTGGTAGCGGACGTTCATCCTGTTCGGTGTCCACGGCGGCAGCGGCGCACCAGCCGGAAGGCGGGTGACGGCGTCGAGCTTTCCCTTGAGCTGGCGCAGGCGGCTCAGCACCTCAGGGCGGACGCGCGGGACCTGGCCCATGCGCTCCAACGCCGCGCGCAGGATCCGGTTTTCGGCGATGTCCTCGGTGAACTCGTCGTACGACACTTCCAGTGGCACCAGCATGCCGGGGCGGCGGGAAATCTGGTCCGAGATCCGGATGCGGCCTTTGACGGTGCGGAGGGACTCATCCACGGTCAGGTAGCCCTGAAGCACACCACGGCCCAGGGCACGCTCCGCCAACTGGGCCAGGGACTCCGCCAGCGCGCTCCAGAGTTCGCAGTCCTCGGCCGCCGCCACTGAATCAGGCAGGAAACCCTGGTTGCCGGCGTAGCTGAGGAGGAAGAGCAGCCGGCTCAACCCCAGCCGGTCCTTTGGCCGGACGTCCAGCTGCATGGTGGCAGTGCGGACTGACCCCACTTTGCCCACGGGCTCGATCCGGTAGAGGCCCATGCCCATGGGCGAGGCCTTGGCCAGGCCGCTGGCGTTCAGGAAAGCCGCGCTGGCAGCGTCGAGCCGGTCCACAACGCCGCCGGACAGCTCGTCGAGGACCAGGTGTTTTGTGCCCTTTGCCCGGCCGCCGTGCACCGGCGCCTGCCCGGGCTTCGCCGGCAAGCGCCTGGCTGACTGGTGCTTGGCTGGCAACTGCTGAGCCGGCGCGGGTTCAACTTCCCCCAGCCGCCCACCTAATCCCGGCTGAGCCGGGAACCGCCTAGCCGGCGATCCCTTAGCCGGCGGCAAGGCGTCCCAGCAGCGGCTCCAGCCCGAACCGTTCCTCCAGTTGCGCCCGCGTCAATTGGCCGTGGTAATGCTCTTCGAGCAGCGGCATGAGCTCGTACTTCCAGATCCGGCGGAGCCCGGCCGGTGTCTGGGCAGCGGGCTTCATGAAGTACGACGGGCCGATCATCAGGTCCCGGTCCCACTCGTCAATGGCGGCGTTCAGCGCATCGAGCAGCAACGCCGGCGTGGTGTCCAGCTGCCGCGCCTGCAGGAACCGCAGCAGCGTGCCCTTCACAGGTTCGGTCTGCGGATGCAGTTCGATGAAGGCGAACCGGCGGCGGATGGCGGCATCCATCATGGCGATGGACCGGTCAGCAGTGTTCATGGTGCCGATGATGTACAGGTTGTCCGGCAGCGTGAACGGCTCGTTGGGGCTGTACTGCAGGTAGATCCGGTCATCGCGGTACTCCAGCAGGAAGTACAGCTCGCCAAACACCTTGGCCAGGTTGGCGCGGTTCATCTCGTCGATGATGAGGAAGTAGGGCTTCTTTTCGTTGCCGGCCTTCGCGGCTTCCTCAGCCAGGCGGCGCAACGGTCCCGCCACGAGCTTGAAGGACACCTGCCCCTCGTCCGTCTTGTCCGGCCGGTAGCCTTCGAAAAAGTCCTCGTAGGCGTACGACGGGTGGAACTGCACCAGCTTCACCCGCTCGTCGGTACTGTCCTGCGCGAGCTCCGCGGCAAGGTGCTTGGCCAGGTACGTCTTACCGGTTCCGGGCGGACCATAGAGAACCAGTTGGCGGTTCTCCGCCAACAGTTCCGCGATCTCCTGCAGCGGTTCGAGGTCCATGTGCAGCGAATCCGCGAAGCCGCGGCTCAGCGGGCGGAAGCCCTCCGGCACAGGGACGACTTCGACGGCGGCCGTGGCGGGGTCGTCGTCGTCCGGTTCCGCCTCGCCCGGGACGAGCGCCTGGAGCGCCTGCACCACTTTGGTGACATCCACGATGATCCCGGCCGTGGCCAGCTGGCGCTGGACGTGACGGGGCAGGTCGGCCGTGGCGTGGCCCTCGTCGTCGAGCCAGCGAACCTTGCGCCGCATTTGCCGGTTGTCCTCGTTGTGCTCTGGCTCGCCCAGAATCACGCCCAGCCGCACCGTGCCCGAGTTCTGGTACAGGACAAGGTCACCCGGCTTCATGACCGTCAGGAAGGCGAAGACCGCGGTCTTGGTGTCCTCCCGCTCCACATAGCCCAGGTGTTTGTAGTCCTCGTCCACCGCGTGCTGCACCAGCCCGGCAGTCACGCCTGGCTCGAGGTGGCGGAGATGTTCCACGTCGAACGTCACCTTTCCCTCGTCCTGCCACGCGGTGAGGAGCTCGGCGTTGTCGCTGTGGGTCCGCGGCAGCCAGGCCCGACGGCCGGGGTCCCCGACTTTGCGCCACTGGCTGACCAGCTGGCGGGCGTACCAGTCGATGCGCTGGCCGGCCTGTTCGTCCAGGTGCTGGCGGATCCGCTGGATGTCCGCAGTGATGTCCTCGTCCGAATCACCGTTGGCGCCGCCCACCAGGGAAGCAAACGCGTCACGGATTTCGCGGCGTTCGACGTCGGCCACCACCGGTTCGAAGTAGCTGGGCCAGGCGAGGTACTCGATGCTGCGGCGGATGGCAGGCTGGTCGTCCGGGGTGCCTATGGCCAGCTCGTGGAACTTCAGCGGGTCCTTCAGTGCCTTGGTGATTGCGGCCGGAATCTGCTGGTCCACATGCTGCACAAACCGGCAGAGCCATTTGAGGTGGTCCCAGATGGTCCAGTTGAATTCGGCGGTGCGGTCCCTGATCACGCCGTGGTCCGTCATGCCCTTGTAGAGTTCCTCGGGCAGTCCCAGTTCAGGCTCCAACCAGGACGCGGCTTCAGCCACGCGGGCACGCTTGACCTTGAGCGACTTGACCTCGTGGGCCAGAGGCAGCGACTGCAGGAAGAGCAGTTCGACTGCGAGCTGTTTAGCTTCGCGCGACGCATCCTCGAGGTTCTGCCGGAGGTTAGTCATCATGGGAGCCTTGGCGTCCGCCACTCCCCGCTCCAGGCGCTCCAGCAGCTCGGCTGCGGCCTCCGCCGTCCAGGTCAGGGTGCGGCTGTCCAGGGCCGAGGGCTTACCCTGCAGACCCGGTCCCAGCACAAACCATGCCGCGTCCTCGATCTCCTTCGAGACTCCGAGGGCGCGGTGCATTGCAGTCTTCGGGGCAGGGGTCATGGCTTCAAATTTACAGGCTCAAGCTGAGCTCGTGCTCCACGGTCCCAGCACGCGGGGAGGCGGCCGTGAAGCCCTATGTCATGGCTTCAGGCCGCTTGCGCCCCAGAACGAAGTAGCCGATGGGTCCGATGAAATTGATCAGCGCGGCCATCCGCCAGGCCGCCTTTGGCCCGTTGATCTGGTCCGCCGGGCGCTTGCTGATGTCCCGCTGGGCGGCCAGCATCAGCGATCCCTGCGCGATTCCGATGGCCACGAAACTTGCCCGTGCCGCCGGTGACATTTCCTTCCAGGTCTTTTTGGTTTTCTTGGGCATGCTTAAGCTCCTTAGTCGTCAGTCCCAGTCTCCGGTGTGCGCCCTGCCCGCGCAACGGATTCAGGGTATGTGTGCAGGGTGTTGGTGTGGGGGAAATCTACCCTCCTCAAAAGGTGAAAGGCGCCATCCGCCCCTTTTGCTCCGGGGTCAGGCGCAGAATACGCCCGGACGCCTCGTCCACAAACGCCAAATGGCTGCTGGCCCGCACGCAGTCCTCCCGGGTGACCGGGTCCTGCACCACATAGTGAATGTCGAAGCTGGCGCCCTTCACTGCACCGATCCAGACCTGGACCACGGCCGGGACGTTGCGGTATTCGAGGGTCTTCACGTAGCGGATCTTGTGGTCCACCACCAGCGCCAGGGTTCCCTCGGGCACCTCGTTGAAGAGGGCCACTTCAGGTTCGATCCCGGGCAGGCCGGTGCCCCGTGGCGGCCCGAACGCCGCGATCCGCGCCTCCTCCAGCATCCGGACAATCTGGACGTTGTTGATGTGCCCGTAGGCGTCCATGTCCCCCCAGCGCATCGGGACCAGAACCTCGATGCGCCGGGGCTCGGAGTTGCTCTGACTGCCTGCGGTCAGGGGAACTGCTGCTGTGCCGTGGCCGTCGGCCCCGGCGCCCTGCGCGCTCAGCTGTGTACCGCCGTCGAATCGTCCACAACGGTTTCCCCCACGTCGGAACCTGCGAACTGGGACATGTACAGCCGATAATACGCACCTTCGGCGGCCAGCAACGTCTTGTGGTTGCCCTGCTCCACGATCTGGCCGTCCTCCATTACCAGGATGGTGTCGGCGTCCCGGATGGTGGAAAGCCGGTGGGCGATCACAAAGCTGGTGCGGTCCGTCCGCAGCGCCGCCATGGCCTTCTGAACCAGCAGCTCCGTGCGCGTATCCACGGAGCTGGTGGCCTCATCCAGGATGAGCAGTGACGGGTTGGCCACAAACGCGCGGGCGATGGTGATGAGCTGCTTTTCACCAGCGCTGACGTTGTTGCCCTCCTCATCGATCACTGTCTCGTAGCCATCCGGCAGTGCGCGCACAAAGCGGTCCACGAATGTGGCCTTCGCCGCCGCCAAGACCTGCTCTTCCGTGGCGTCCAGGTTCCCGTACCGGATGTTGTCGTAAATGGAACCACCGAACAGCCAGGCGTCCTGGAGCACCATGCCCACTTTGGACCTCAGCTCGGAGCGGCTCAGCTTGGTGACGTCCACACCGTCCAGGGTGATGGACCCTGAATTAAGCTCGTAGAAACGCATTACCAGGTTGACCAGGGTGGTCTTGCCGGCACCCGTGGGACCGACGATCGCCACGGTGTGCCCGGGCTCGGCCGTGAAGGACAGATTTTCGATCAGCCTTTTGTCTTCGGTGTAGCTGAACGTGACGTTTTGGAACTCCACGTGCCCGTCGGTCTGGGCCGGCAGGTGATCGGTGGCGGTCTCGGGGTCCTGCTCGTCGGCGTCGAGGAACTCGAAGACGCGCTCGGAGGAGGCAACGCCGGACTGCAGCATATTGGCCATGCCGGCCATCTGCCCCAGCGGCTGCGTGAACTCGCGTGAGTACTGGATGAACGCGGTGGCGTCGCCGAGCGACATCGAGCCCGAGGCCACCCGGAGGCCGCCCAGCACTGCGATACCCACGTAGCTAAGGTAGGAGACGAACTGCATGACCGGAAAGATCATGCCCGAAACAAACTGGGCGCCGAAGCTGGCCTTGTACAGGGCCTCGTTGCGTTCTTCGAATCGTTCCAGCATGTCGGCGTCACGGCCGAAGACTCGCACCAGGTCGTGGCCGGAGAAGGATTCCTCAATCTGGCCGTTGAGTGCGCCGGTGTTTTTCCACTGGGCGGCAAAGAGCTTCTGGCTGCGGGAGCCGATGATGCCGGCGGCCACACCGGAAAGAGGAAGCGCAATCAGGGCGATAAGCGCGAGCTGCCAGGAGACGATGAACATCATGATGACAATGCCGATGACGGTCAGGAGGGAGCTGATCAGCTGCGCGAAGGCCTGCTGCAGGGCCTGCTGGACGTTGTCGACGTCGTTCGTCACCCGGGAGAGGACGTCGCCGCGCTGGCGGGTGTCGAAGTAGTTCAGCGGGAGCCGGTTCAGCTTCTTTTCTGTGTCGTCGCGGAGCCTGCGGATCACCTTCATCACGATGCGGTTCAGCACGTAGCCCTGCAGCCACAGGAAGATGTTGGCCACGAAGTACATCAGCAGCACGATGGCAATCAGCACCGAGAGTCTCTGGAAGTTAATGCCCGTGCCGGGAACAAGCTCCATCCGCGACACCATGTCCGCGAAGTTGTCCTGCCCCTGCTGGCGCAGCCCCTCAACGAACTGTTCCTTGCTTGCGCCTGCGGGGAGCTGCTTACCCACTACCCCGCCGAAGATCAAGTCCATGGCCTGGCCCAGGATCTTGGGCGCGATGACGTTCAGGACCACGGAGACCACCACCAGGGCCACCACGGCGTAGATGCCGGCGGCTTCGGGCTTCAACAGGCCCAGCAGTCGCTTGGCGGACGGCCAGAAGTGTTCGGCTTTCTTGGCGGGCACGCCGCCGAACATGTCACCGTCGGCCTCGGAGGGCTTGTATTCCTCCTCGAACGATTCGTCCTCCTCCAGGAGTTCCTCGGGGGTTGCGGTGCCTGTTGCGGTGGCAGTTGTCTCGGTAGTCCCGGTAGTTTCGGGGGCAGTGCCCGTTGAGACATTCTTGGCGGCACTCATGCCATTTCCTCCACGCTCAGCTGGGATTCAACAATTTCCTGGTAGGTGGGGGATGTTTCCAGGAGTTCCTCATGCGTTCCGCGGTCAACAATCCGGCCGTTGTCCAGCACCAGGATCTGGTCCGCCTCGGTGATGGTGGAGATTCGCTGGGCCACGATGATCACGGTGGCGTCTGCGGTGGTCCGCTTCAGCGCGGCGCGGAGCCTGGCGTCCGTGGCCACATCCAGTGCCGAGAACGAATCGTCGAAGAGGTACACCTTGGGTTTGGTGACCAGGGCGCGGGCGATGCAGAGCCGCTGTCTCTGGCCGCCGGAGACGTTGGTGCCGCCCTGTGCGATGCGGGAGTTCAGGCCGTTTTTCTTCTCGCGGACAAAGTCTTCGCCCTGGGCGATGTGCAGCGCCTCCCAGAGTTCCTCATCCGTGGCTCCGGTCTTGCCGAAGCGCAGGTTGTGCTCGATGGTGCCGGAGAAAAGGTACGGCCGCTGCGGGACCAGGGCCACGCGTTTGGTGATCTCGGCCCGGTCCAGGTTGCTGACGGAGACGCCGTCCAGCAGCACCTCGCCCTCGGCGATGTCGTAGAGGCGGGGCAGCAGGGACAGCAGCGACGTCTTGCCTGCGCCGGTGGAGCCGATGATGGCCACCGTCTCGCCCGGCCTGGCGGCGAAGCTGATGTTGCTCAGCACCGGTGATTCGGCACCGGGGTAGGCAAAGGTGACGTTCCGGTACTCCACCACACCGGCCAGCGTGGCCGGCGTTTCGGGATGTTCGGGATCGTGGATGGAGGGTTCGACGTCGAGCACTTCACCGATGCGGTCCGCGCAGACTGAGGCGCGCGGGATCATCATGGCCATGAATGTGCCCATCATGACCGCCATCAGGATCTGCAGCAGGTACTGCAGGAAGGCAGTCAGGGCCCCTACCTGCATCTCGCCCGAATCCACGCGCTGGCCGCCGAACCACAGGACTGCGGCCGTGGAGATGTGCAGGATCATGCCGATCGCAGGGAACATCAGGACAAACAGGGCCCCGATCTTCAGGGAAACATCAGTCAGGTCCTTGTTGGCAACACCAAAACGGTCGGTCTCAAAGGGTTCGCGGACGAAGGCGCGCACCACCCTGATGCCGATGATCTGCTCGCGCAGCACGGCGTTGATGCGGTCAATCTTCTTCTGCATGGTGCGGAAGAGGGGCATCAGCCGGACCACCAGGTAGCCCACCACCAGGATCAGCACGGGCACGGAGACCCAGACCAGCCACGACAGGTTGAGGTCCTCGCGCAGCGCCATGATGATGCCGCCAATGCACATGATGGGGGTGGCCACCATAAAGTTGAGGCCCATCAGCACCAGCATCTGGACCTGCTGCACATCGTTGGTGCCGCGGGTGATGAGCGTGGGAGCACCGAAAATGTTGACGTCCCTGGCGGAGAAACTGGTGACCTTGCGGAACACCCCGCGCCGGAGGTCGCGGCCCACAGCCATGGCCGTCTTGGAACCGTAGTAGACGCCGGCGATGGCGGCGCCCACCTGCCCAATAGCTACCAGGAGCATCACGGAGCCGGTGCGCCAGATGAAGTCCGTGTCTCCGCGGGAAACACCTTCATCGATGATCTGGGCGTTAAGGCTGGGCAGGTAAAGAGCTGCGATGGTGGACGCCAGCTGGAAAACAATGACGGCCACGATGTACGGCGTATACGGCTTGGAGTAGCGCCGTATGAGGGTGAGAAGCATGCCCACGGATCCTTTAGGGAAAAAGCGCGAAATGGTGGGATAAGTAGTAGCAGCAGAGGCTGACATTTCTTAGCCTGTCTACTCTACAAAATCCGTTGCCCGGGCGAAACATCTGCGGGAAAAATCATCCCACCGGAGTACTGGGCCGTCTTTGCCCCGCGCATCTCCCTTAACGGCTGCTTGAGGCCCTGTTTGCAGGGCCTCAAGCAGCCGAGGGGGTCAGCACTCGGGAGTTGCCGCTCAGGTGGTTGCCGCCCAGGTCAGCGGTTCACGGAGGTAAGTTCCGGCGTCGCACGTTCTGCGTTTGCGTCCGGCTGGACTTCCGATTGGCTGTCCGGCTGGACCTCCGGCTGGATGTCCACCGTGCTCCGCAGCGGGCGTTCCTTGATGAACAGGACCGAAAGCAGTGCCACCACTGCCACGCCGGCGGAGATCAGGAAGATCTCGGCGGTGGCATCACCGTAGGCGGCGCGCATGATTTCGCGGACCGGTGCCGGCATGTCGACGAGGTCCATGCTGGCCCCGCCAGCGCCGCCCGACACCGGGATGCCGGCCGCCGCCAGACCCTGCGTCGCGAGTTCGGTGACCCGGCTGCTGAGCACAGCGCCGAGAACGGCGACGCCGATCGCCCCGCCAACCGACCGGAAGAAGGCCACGGACGCGCTGGCCGTTCCGATGTCCGAGGCGCGGACCGTGTTCTGGACAGCCAGCACCAGGTTCTGCATCAACATGCCCAGTCCCAGGCCCAGGATGGCCGTGAAGATCCCGGCCTGCCACAGTTCGGTGGTGTGGTCCATGGTTCCCGCAAGGCCCAACCCGCCGATCAGCAGGATGGAACCACCGATCAGGTAGCCCTTCCATTTGCCGGTGCGGCTGATCAGGAGCCCCGAAACTACGGAGCCGGTCAGGTTGCCGGCAATCATCGGCAGGGTGAGGAGCCCTGCCTCGGTGGGGGTGGCGCCGCGGGCCACCTGGAAGTACTGGCCCAGGAAAGTGGTGGAGCCGAACATCGCGATGCCCACTGCAACGGAGGCGAGGATGGCCAGCGCGGTGGTGCGTTCGGAGATGATCTTCAGCGGGATGATGGGCTGCTCTACTTTGGATTCAACCAGTACCAGGAGGGCCAGCAGCACAACGCCGCCGCCCACCATGGCGGCCGATTGCCAGGAGACCCAGTCGTAGTAGGCGGGGTTGCCAGCGAACGAAACCCAGATCAGCAGGAGGCTGACGCCGGAGGTCAGCAGGATGGAGCCGAGCCAGTCGATCTTGGCAGGGCGTTTGATGTGCTGGATCTTGAGGGTGACCTGGAGCAGGATCAGCGCGACGACGGCGAGCGGCACGCAGACGAAGAACGTCCAGCGCCAGCCCAGCGGGCTGTCCACAATGAATCCGCCGAGCAGAGGTCCGCCGGCAGTGCCAACAGCCATCACGGCTCCCATGTAGCCGGAGTATTTGCCGCGGTCGCGGGGCGGGATCATGGTGCCGATGATGGACTGTGCCAACGCGGTGAGCCCACCCATGGCGACACCCTGGATCACGCGGGCAGTGAGCAGCAGTGGGATGGTCTCGGAAAGCCCGGCCATCACCGAACCGGCCACGAAGATGACAATGCTCAACTGGACCAGGAGCTTCTTATTGAAGAGATCAGACAGTTTGCCCCAGATGGGTGTGGTGACGGCGTTGGCCAGCAAAGCGGCCGTGATCACCCAGGCGAAGTCCGTCTGGGTGCCGTGCAGATCGGACATGATGGTGGGCAGCGCGTTGGCCACGATGGTGCTGCTCAGGATGGCGGTAAAAAACGCCGCCAGGAGTCCGGTGAGGGCTTCCATGATCTGGCGGTGGGTCATTGCCACGGGTGGTGCGGCGGTTGGCTGGCTGGACATATCAGTGCTCCTAAAGGTTCGCGGTGATGATGGGTCCGGCCGTCGCTGCCCGGGCTGATTGTTTGAGGGAATCGGAAAGTTTGCCCAGGCTCCGTGCTGCGTCTGCGGCGTCTTCCTGGCTCCAGTCGCTGAGATAGTGCTGCAGGGTTTCCGTGCGGTCCTCTTCGATCTGGCGCAGCTTCTCCACGCCCGCAGGTGACAAGGCAACCAATTGGGCCCGGCCGTCCTTGGGATCCTGCCGCCGGATGACATAGCCCTGCTCTTCAAGGTCCGCTATGTGGCGGCTGAGGACGGGGGCGCCGACCCCGAGCCGCTCCGCGAGGTGCGTAGCGCGGGATTCCCCCTCCCCCACATACCTGAGTACCCCCTGCAGCGCTACCCCGGTGTCCTGTACGCGGAAGCTCGCCGCGGCAACGCAGCGGACCACCCTCTGGAGGTCAAAGATGCGGTAGACCAGGTCCGCAGCGGTGTCCGGCGCAAGTGCCATGATGGGAATCTCCTCAGTTGTTGCCTGAAGCAACTATATCTTAAATGGTTGCTTAGGGAAACTAAGGAGGCAAGTGAGGCCCCCGATCCTTACGGAAAGGGGGCCTCAGGAGTTGTTCTGCGCTGCCGCGGAGCGGATTTTTTTTTGCTGTCCAGGTGGTTAGTCGCCCAGGTGGGTAGGGCCGAACATCTTGAGCAGGGTTTCGACGACGACGACGTTGGGTCCGTCGGCGGCGAAACCAGCCCTGAGCGCGTCCCCCACATCTTCGGGGGCCACGCGCGTGGCCGGCACGCCGAACGCTTCCGCGAGCTTGACGAAGTCCGGCCGGGCGAGCTCGGTGGCCGTGGCCTTGCCGAACGCGCCTACCATGTATTCGCGCAGAATGCCGTAGCCGCCGTCGTCCACGATCAGCCAGGTGACCGGGATGTTGTGCTGCTTGGCGGTGGCGAGTTCGGAGATGGAGTACATGGACGAACCGTCCCCTGATACCGCGAGTACCCGCGACGAACTAGCGGGCCTGCCCAGCATTTCCAGCCCCACGGCGCCGCCGATGGCTGCCGGGAAACCGTAGCCCAGGCCGCCGGCGCCCTGGGCGGAGTGGAACTGGCCCTGGCGCGCATCCCAGCAGCTCCAGCCCCAGTACGCCGAGATGGTCATGTCCCAGAAGGTCTGCATGTCCGCCGGAACGGCTTCGCGGATGTCGGCCATGAACTTCAGTTCCTTGGCCAGGTCCTGCGATTCCAGCCGGGCGCCCACCCTGGCAAGGGACTCCTTGACCACCGCTTCGGGGGTGGTGCCGTGCCAGTTGGGCTGGGTTTCGGGTTCAACCACCAGCGCTTCGTCGAGGGCGGCGAGCGCCTGGCCGGCGTCGGCGCGGATGCCCAGGCCTGGGCGGTTAGATTCAAGCACACGCGGTTCGGCATCAATCTGGATGATCCGGCCGCGCGGTTCGAAGGTGAAGTAATTGGAGGTGACTTCGCCCAGGGACGAGCCGATCACAATCAGGACATCGGCATCTTCCAGTACGTCCGTCATGAAGCGGTCCTCGATCCAGGACTGCAGCGACAGCTCATGGTTCCAGGGAAACGCTCCGATGCCGCCCGGCGTGCAGATGACCGGCGCCCGCAGCTTTTCGGCAATCGAGAGCAGCGACTTCTCGGCCCGGCCCCGGCGCGTACCGCCGCCGGCGATGATGGCTGGACGTTCCGCCGTCGACAGCCATTTCACGGCTTCGCGGACCAGCTCCACCCGCGGCGGATTGTCTGTAGCCTCGGCGAGCGCATCCTCCACCGGGGGGACCATGATGGGATCCAGCAGCACGTTCTGCGGGATTTCCAGCCACACGGGACCCTGCGGCGAGGAGATCGCCTCGGTCCAGGCGTCCTGGATGGCCGACGGGATGCCGGAGGCGTGCTGGATCAGGCGCTGGCTCTTGGTGACGTTTGCGGCCGAGGCCTTCTGGTCATCGAGCTGGTGCAGCATGCCCTTGCGGCGGGCGCCGAGCCCTTCGAGGGGGATCTGGCTGGCCACCACCACCATGGGCACCGCCGTTGCGTAGGCCTCCTGCAGGCCGGCCAGGGACGTCAGCGCGCCCGGCCCGGTGGACAGGAACAGCACTCCCACTTCCCCGGTGGCGCGGGAATACCCGTCCGCGGCGAAGGCTGAGTTGTTCTCCACCCGCGACGAGACAAAGCGCAGGTTGCCGCGGCCCATGGCGTCAAAAAGGCCCAGTGCGTGCTGGCCAGGAATGCCGAAGACAGTCTTGGCGCCGAGTGCTTCAAGCGTCTCGACGACGAGGTCCCCCCCGTTACGCTGGCTGGTCCGCTTGGCGTCCCCTGCAGTGGCAACTGCTGCGCCTGGATCGAAATCGATCATCTTGCCTGCTCCTTGATTCCGGCGGCGAAACCGGCCGGCTGGCGGACTTCCTGGCCGAGCGCCTGGGCTGCGTAGCCGGTGGCTGCCCCGAGGCGGTCGCCTTCAACAGCATTGTCCGCCATCAGGGTGACCAGTTCATAGGCCAGGTGGCTGGCTGCCACGCCGGTGATTTCTGCGTGGTCGTAGGCGGGGGCAACTTCAACGACGTCCGCGCCCACGAGGTTCATGCCGCGGAGGCCGCGGATAATCTCCAGGAGTTCGCGGCTGGTGATGCCGCCGGCTTCAGGGGTTCCGGTGCCGGGCGCATGGGCGGGGTCCAGGACGTCGATGTCCACGGAGATGTACAGCGGGCGGTTGCCGATCCGGTCGCGGACCTTGGCCACCGTTTCCAGCACGCCCTGGTAGTAGACGTCGGCGGAGGTGACAATGCCGAACCCGAAGCGATGGTCGTCGTCGAGATCCTTCTTGCCATAGAGCGGACCGCGGGTGCCGATGTGGCTGATCGCTTCGGTGTCCAGGATGCCCTCCTCCACGGCGCGGCGGAACGGGGTGCCGTGCGTGTATTCGGCGCCGAAGTACGTGTCCCAGGTGTCCAGGTGGGCATCGAAGTGCAGCATCGCGACGGGGCCGCCGGCGCGTTCGGCTGCCGCGCGCAGCAGCGGCAGTGCGATGGTGTGGTCACCACCGAGGGTCACCATTTTGCTGCCGGCAGCAGTGAGGTCCAGGGCGTTCTGCTGGATGGTTTCGATGGCTTCGTTGATGTTGAACGGGTTCACCGCCATGTCCCCGGCGTCCGCCACCTGCACGTTCTCGAACGGGCTGACGTCCCAGGCCGGGTTGTAGGGGCGCAGCAGGCGGCTGGCTTCCCGGACATGGTTGGCGCCGAACCGGGCGCCGGGCCGGTACGAAACGCCGGAATCGAAGGGCACGCCCACCACGGTTACGTCAGCCTTGGCCACCTGGTCAAGGCGCGGCAGGCGGGCATAAGTGGCGGCTCCCGCGTAGCGCGGGATGCGAGCAGAATCAATGGGGCCAAGGTTGCCGTTGGCTTCGATGCGCAGCTCTCTCACAGTGAGCCTCTCCTTCGAGGATTGATCCGCAGTTGTGACAGCCATCATAGCCTCAAGTTTCCTTATGCGCATCAGATGTTTACAATATGTGCTCAACAGTTCACGTGGGCAGGAGTGCTACCGGCTCGCGGCCGGGACGAGGACCCAGAGAACCTCGACGGGTTCGTCAGTGGGATTGACCCACGTATGGGGTTCCCGTCCGGGGAAGGTCACGGTGTCGCCGGTACCGAGTTCGTATTCCTCATTGGTCAGGATCAACCGGATGCGGCCCTTGATCACATGGAGCACATCCACGTCGCAGTCCACAGCGTAAAGCTCGGTCTCGCCCCGGCCGTGGGGCTCAATGACGGCTTGGATGATCTGGATGCGGCGCTCGGAACGCGCGGTCAGCAGCCGCTCCACAATGCCTTCGCCCCCCAGCGAGATCCGGGGTCCGTCATTCCGCTTGGTCAGGTGTGTTTCGGGGGCAGCAAACAGGTCACCGATGGAGATGGACAGAACCTGGCACAGGGTCACCAGCGAGGCGACCGACGGCGACGTGAGGTCCCGCTCCACACGGCTCAGGAAACCCTTGGTCAGGCCGGTCGCATCGGCCACCTGTTCGATGGTCAGCCGCTGTGACTGCCGGGCGGCACGGATTCTGGACCCGATGGCAACCGGAATGTTGCTCGGCTCTACTGGCAGTGCCTTCATGTGCGGACCTTTCATGGCCGGCGGTCCGGCCCCATCTCTGGGGCAATCCTAATAGCCAGCAGCAAGCGCGAAGCCGCGGGACGCCCTTCAACAACAAGATGGCGCGTCCATCCTTGCCTCATACGTCACTCGCGATCGTCAGCAAGGATCACCGAAGGGCAGAGCACGACGGCGGCACTTCCGTTCGCTTTCCCGGAACCGGAAGTGCCGCCGTCGTCCGTTTCTACTCGGTTTCGCGGAATTCGTCATCGTCCACGGGAACCACGCGCTCCTCGGCATCGGCTTCCACCGGGGTCGTCGGGACAACGGCCTCTTCGCCGTCCAGGAATTCGTCCTCTGCGTCCCAGTTGTCCTCGCTAGCGGGGACATCGTCGGCGTAGTCGTACGCCGGATCCGATTCAACGGCATCGAGGTGCGGCATGTCCGGGTGCTGTCCGGTGGTATTCATGATCCAACCTCCGTTTGATCGCCTGACGTGCTCTTTTCGGTGGGCGCGGGCGCGCTCCACTCCTTCATCAGAGCACCGCCCGGCAGCCCGGTCAAGGGCCAGTGCAGCGGCCCGGGGGCATGGCCGAAGTGGATGGATTTAAGGGAAACCGAAACTATGCAGTGAGGCCTGCCAGCCGAAAATCCGCGGAAATACGCGGTAGGCTGGCTGTGCAATGGGGCCGAACCATGCCCCATCCAGCCCAGGAGCCCCCGTGTCGCCGCACGCCAATTCAAGCCAAGCCCAGCCCGCGGAAACATGCCACCGCGCCCAGCCCACACCGGCCGACATTCGCAGGTGGCGCCAGTACTTGGCGGACGAGCGCGCAGAGGCCGCCGTCTACCGGCATCTCGCGCAAAACCGCGAAGGCGAAGAACGCGAGATCCTGCTGGCCCTTGCCGAAGCCGAAGGACGGCACGAGGCCCACTGGCTCAAGCTCCTCGGTGAACAGGCACAAAAGTCCCGGCCCGCGTCGCTCCGCAGCCAGTTCCTGGGCTTCCTCGCCCGCCATTTCGGTTCCGTCTTTGTCCTGGCCCTGGCCCAGCGCGCCGAAGGCCGCTCCCCCTACGCCATGGATCCCAACGCCACCGACGCCATGGCCGCGGACGAACAGATCCACGAGGAAGTGGTCCGTGGCCTGGCAACCCGTGGCCGCAACCGCCTGGCTGGCACCTTCCGGGCGGCTGTCTTCGGCGCCAACGACGGCCTGGTCAGCAACCTGTCACTGGTGATGGGCATGGCCGCCTCCGGCGTGGCCAGCAGCGTGGTGCTCCTCAGCGGCGTGGCGGGCCTCCTGGCCGGTGCTATGTCCATGGCCGCAGGCGAGTTTGTTTCCGTGCGCTCCCAGCGTGAACTGCTGGCGGCCACCAAGCCCACCCAGATCACCCTCGCCGTGGCGCCGAAACTGGACATCGAACACAACGAACTCCTGCTCGTCTACCTGGCGCGCGGGATGACCCACGAAGCCGCCGAGCACCGCGTGGCCGAACGCATGGGCCTGCTCGGCTGCGACTGCGATCCCAGCCTGTCCCTCCGGCCCGAACTGCCGGAGCCGGAAGACCAGCACGAAGCAGTGGGCACTGCATGGGGTGCGGCGCTGTCCAGTTTCTGCTTCTTTGCCTCCGGCGCCGTGATCCCCATCCTGCCCTTCCTGTTCGGCCTGACCGGAGTTGCCGCCCTGGTGGTCGCCGGCGTGCTCGTGGGACTGGCCCTGCTGGTGACCGGCGGAATCGTTGGCCTGCTCTCCGGGACGTCGCCCCTTACCCGCGGCCTGCGCCAGTTGGCCATCGGCCTGGCCGCCGCCGCCGTGACCTACGTACTGGGCCTCGCCTTCGGCACCGTGGTGGGCTAACGGGCGCTCATCCGCCCGTCCCTGCCCTGTCAAGCACCGCGAGTGCTTCGGCCACGCTGTCCACCAGGAAAATCCGGTCCGCCATGGCCCGCCCTGCCGCAAGTTTCTGGAGCATGGGCCACGCTGGCAGTTCTTCTTCCCAGTGCCGCCTGCCCACCAGCACCATCGGTGTGACCGCTTCACGGGCGCCGTAGTAGTTCTCGCACGCGTCCTGGAAGATTTCCTGCACCGTGCCCGCCGCTCCCGGCAGGAAGATGATGCCGCCGTCGCAGAGTTCCAGCAGGATCGCTTCGCGGATGGCGTTGGCGAAGTACTTGGCAATGTGGGTGGCGAAATAGTTGGGCGGCTCATGTCCGTAGAACCACGTCGGGATTCCCAGCGACGGCGTCCCGTCCGGATGGCGTTCGACGACGGCGGCCGCCTCGCGTGCCCACGCGGACACTGAGGGCCGGAACCCCGGGACGGACTGCAGGACTGCGAGCGCCTGGTCGAAGTCACTGTCCGGGGTGTGGCTGAGGTAGGCGCCCAGGTTGGCGGCTTCCATGGCGCCGGGGCCACCGCCGGTGGCCACCAGCCGTCCGGATTGGGCGAGGAGCCGGCCCAGAAGGGCGGCCTGCGCGAATTCCTCGGTGCCCCGTTGAGCCGCGTGTCCGCCCATGACCCCCACGGCGGTCCGGCCTGCGCAGAGGTCTGAGTTCCTGAACTCATCAAGGGCGTCACCGATGGCATGGTCGTGAAGCGCAGAGGCAAGGGTGGCGTCCAGCCGGTGCCGCTGGCCGGCGCGGATGCTCCATTGATAGATGCAGGCATCCGGAAGGTCCTCATAAGGCGCCGATTCCAGCCCCGCGTAAAGTTCCTGCGGTGTGTACAGCCGGGCCCGGTACGGATCGAACGGCACACCGGCCAGCCTGGGGAAGATCAGTGCGCCGCGGTGCCGGAGCCCGTCCTCCACTCCGGGGTCGAAGGTGCAGCCGAGGAAAATGGCGCCCTCCACGGCCAGTGCCTCCAGGGCGGCCTTCCGGCCGCGCAGGTCGAGGGACTGGGCGTGCCAGCCACGCATGGCCACGGCCCCTGCCGCAATGAGCCGGTCGAAGCTGTCAAGGCTTTCGACTTCAAGGGTGCGCGGGCTGGGGGCCAGGCCGCCGGAAGGGTTCATGCCCCCGGACCTAGCGTGCTGTTCCGTCGGCGCCCGTCAGGTGCCGGTCCAGCCTGAGCAGGGTCTCCTCGATGCTGGCCGGGTGGCGGCGCAGGTAGCCTGCCAGCCGGAGGAAGAACTTGCCCCGGACTGCCCTGGCATCCCACTGTTCGGTGACCTTCGTCCCGGCGTTGCCGGCGCCGTCGGTGGCGGGTTCCAGGATGTACCGCCAGACGTGGCCGTAGAAATGGCGCCACGCGATGCGCCGGCCCTCCTCAAACTCGCAGACAGTGTTCAGGATCTTGTAGTCCACGGCCATGTTCATCTCCATGCCGAACCGGGCCCCGAGGTCCAGCCGCTCCGGGCCGCGCGGCTGGGCACCTTTGACGGTGCCGGAGCCGTCGATCACGCTGTGCAGCGCCGGCGTGGCCAGCACGTCAAAGATCTCTGCCGGTGCCGCGGGGATGAATCGCTCACGGGACACCAGGTATCGGTTATTCATCCCCCCAGCCTAGTCAGACCGGCTTTGACAGCCGGGAGGCAGGTCCGCGGCTTCACGCGATCGACCGGGCACCACCCACCCTCGAATTTTTGTCCAGATAATGTGCGCAAGCCACGTGGAACAGGCCATTATCTGGACAAAAACTCCTTGACCGGGAACGTCTGGCGGGAATATTCTTATTCAATCAACATGTTGATCAATGAATTAATTGATTATGGAAGGTTGATGGAGTAGAAAGGCCCGCAGCACATGAACCCCGACGACGGCACCCTGGACTCGGCCTTTATGGCCCTGGCCGATCCCGTGCGGCGCCGGATCATCGCCCGGCTCAGCCGGGGGCAGGCCACAGTCAACGAATTGGCGGAACCCTTCGCGATCACCAAACAGGCGGTCTCGAAGCACATCCAGGTCCTTGAGCAGGCAGGGCTCGTTACCCGAACACGGGAAGCCCAGCGCCGGCCCGTCCACCTGAATCCCGCACGGCTTGAGGCGCTCACAGCGTGGATCGACCAGTACCGGCTGGTCCGCGAGGGGCAGTTCCGCAGCCTGGAGGCCGTGCTTCAATCCAGCGCCGGGCAAAGCGGCGCCAAGGCAAAGGAAGTACAATGACCAATTCCCTGAAGCTTTCGGTCCCTGAAGGCCTCCCCTTCATTGACTACGAGCGTGAGTTCGACTTCCCCGTGGCGGATGTCTTCCGCGCCCACAAGGAACCGGACCTGATCTCCCAGTGGCTGGGCCCGCGCGGGCTGAAGATGGAGATGGACCACTACGATTTCCGCAGCGGCGGGAGCTACCGGTACATCCACACCGGGCACGACGGCGTGGCTTACGAGTTCACGGGGGTGTTCCACACCGTTCGGGAGAACGAGTTCGCCCTGCAGACGTTCGAATTCGGCGGCTACCCGGACGTCGTGAGCCTGGAATACATGACCTTCGAGGACCTCGGCAACGGCAGGTGCAGGCTCCGCGGCCACTCGGTCTATCCCAGCCTGGAAGCGCGGGACGGCATGGCGCAGTCAGGAATGGAGGGCGGCATGACTGAAGGCTATGAGCGGCTCGATGAGTTGCTCTCAAGCGCCAAGGTCTAGGACGCAAAAGTTCGACGGCGGATGGTCACCTTCCCTTGGAAGGTGACCATCCGTCGTCGTACTTAAATAGCAACGCGGGGTCACTTTCGGCCCAACCCAGCAGTGGGAAAGCGCCGGGAGTGAGCCCGCGTTGCTATAGAAAGTGCTTAGAGGGCTGCGAAAACTTCGCGCAGCAGCGTGGCGGTCTCGGACGGCGTCTTGCCGACCTTGACGCCTGCAGCCTCGAGGGCTTCCTTCTTGGCCTGGGCGGTTCCAGCGGAACCGGAGACGATCGCGCCGGCGTGGCCCATGGTCTTGCCTTCGGGAGCGGTGAAGCCGGCCACGTAGCCGACAACCGGCTTGGTGACGTTGGCCTTGATGAACTCCGCAGCGCGCTCTTCAGCGTCGCCACCGATTTCGCCGATCATGACGATCGCCTTGGTCTCGGGATCAGCTTCGAACGCAGCCAGGGCGTCGATGTGCGTGGTGCCGATGACGGGGTCGCCGCCGATGCCGATGGCGGTGGAGAAGCCGAGATCACGCAGTTCGTACATCATCTGGTAGGTCAGGGTACCGGACTTGGAAACCAGTCCGATGGGGCCCTTGCCCGTGATGTTGTTCGGGGTGATGCCTACCAGGGCTTCGCCCGGGGTGATGATGCCGGGGCAGTTGGGTCCGATGATCCGGGTGACCTGCTTGCCGTCGGCGTCAACCGTGGACTGGGCCAGTGCCCAGAACTCGGCGGAATCCTGGACCGGCACGCCTTCGGTGATGACAACCACCAGGCCGATGCCGGCCTCGATGGCTTCAACGACGGCATTCTTGGTGAAAGCCGGCGGCACGAAGACGATGGAGACGTCGGCGCCGGTTTCAGCCATGGCTTCCTTGACCGTGCCATAGACGTTGATTTCAGCATCGCCGTGCAGGACGGTGGTGCCAGCCTTGCGGGCATTGACGCCGCCCACAATGTTGGTGCCAGCCTTGAGCATCAGGGCGGTGTGCTTGGTGCCCTCGCCGCCGGTGATGCCCTGGACGATGACCTTGGAGTCCTTGTTCAGATAGATAGACATGGTGCGTCCCTTTACTTAGCTGCGTTGGCGAGCTCGGCGGCCTTGTCGGCGCCCTCGTCCATGGTGGCGGCCAGGGTAACCAGCGGGTGGTTGGCCTCGGCCAGGATGCGGCGGCCTTCCTCAACGTTGTTGCCGTCGAGGCGGACTACCAGCGGCTTGTTCGCGTTGTGGCCCAGCTCGGCCAGCGCGCCAACGATGCCCTTGGCGACGGCGTCACACGCGGTGATGCCACCAAAGACGTTCACGAATACGGATTTGACCTGCGGATCGCCCAGGATGACGTCGAGGCCTGCAGCCATGACCTCGGCGGAAGCTCCACCACCGATGTCCAGGAAGTTGGCGGGCTTGACGTTGCCGTGGTTTTCACCGGCGTAGGCGACGACGTCCAGGGTGGACATGACCAGGCCGGCACCGTTACCGATGATGCCTACTTCGCCGTCCAACTTGACGTAGTTCAGGTCCTGCGCCTTGGCCTTGGCCTCGAGCGGATCTGCAGCGTCCTTGTCCTCAAGGAGGGAGTGCTTGGCGTGGCGGAACTCGGCGTTCTCGTCCAGAGTCACCTTGCCGTCCAGTGCAACAACGTCCCCGGCGCCGGTCTTGACCAGCGGGTTGACCTCCACGAGGGTGGCGTCTTCCTTCTTGAAGACGTCCCAGAGCTTAAGGATCACGGCGGCGACCTTGCCGCGCAGTTCCTCGGCGAAGCCTGCGGCTGCAACGATTTCGTCAGCCTTGGCCTGGTCGATGCCAACGGCAGGATCAATAGCGATCTTGGCCAGGGCATCAGGGCGTTCGACGGCGAGCTGTTCGATTTCCATGCCGCCTTCAACCGAGCACATGGCCAGGTAGTTGCGGTTGGCCCGGTCCAGCAGCACGGAGAAGTAGTACTCCTCGGCGATGTCGGCACCCTGGGCAATCATCACCTTGTTGACGGTGTGGCCCTTGATGTCCATGCCGAGGATGTTGGTGGAGTGCTCAAGTGCCTCATCAGCGGTCTTGGCTACCTTGACGCCGCCAGCCTTGCCGCGACCGCCTACCTTGACCTGTGCTTTAACAACGGTCACGCCGCCGATTTTTTCGGCTGCTGCTTTTGCTTCTTCTGGGGTGTACGCCACGATGCCGGCAAGCACGGGTACACCGTGCGCCTCGAACATATCGCGCGCCTGGTATTCAAACAGGTCCACGGTTTAGTGTCCTTCTACGTCGAAGTAGTTTCTGTACAGTCGGGCACCGTCGGAGACGAGGACCGGGCTGCGGATTGCAAGCACTTGCGACCAGTTCGAAAACGGGCCGCAGCGCGCCATGCTCCACTCGGAACTCTAGTCCTCTCCAAGGACCGGCCCGTTCCACAGTACCGCTTATGTGAGTAAGCACACTATTCTATGGAGCGTAGAAAAATCCCTAGATTACGGGGTTTTTGGGGCGTCAGTCGGTGCTGGAGCGGCGGTTTCGGCACCCTTGGAAAAGGCTTCGTATTGATCCCTGGCGACGAAGAAGGCGACACCTGCGGAAACGTTCCCGCACGCTACGCCATGTTTATACGGCGAGCAGCGGATGCCGTTCCGTTCCAGGTTGGCGCCGTCGGCCAGGACAGGCAGTTCGCTGAGCGGGCCGGTCTTGCTCCCCTTGGGCCCGTAAGCGGCCTCCATTTGTGTGACGCCGGAACGGCATTCCCCGTACGTTGCCTTGTCCGGCGTGAGCAGCGCCGTGCCGCCGAGGTAGCCCAGGCCGGTGCCGGCGCAATCGTCCTTGATGTCGACGGCGGCAGGTTTGGGATAGTTCGCCAACTGGCAGTGTGCCACCGGAACAGTCGCCAGTTTGTCGTTGGCGCTGTCGGTAAAGCTGTTCAGCTCGTACGGGAGGTTAAGGTGCTCCCCCTTGGCGGACGTCAGGGAGCACACGATGTTCCGGTCCTCGGTGATGAACGAGAGGACGTCCTGGCCGGCCCGGAACCCCGCGGGGTCCACCAGAGCCGCCCGTTCCAGCTGTTCCAAGGGCGGCAGCGGCAGCGGAGCCACGTAGCCCGGGTCCTCGGTAGTGATGCTGCAGGCAGTGCCTGCCAGCAGGAAGAAGGCGGCCAGGATCCCCAATACAGTCCTTCTCATGGCCTCCATTATGCCCCGGCAGCGGTCTCAGCCCCGCGTACGCCTGCCTGCGGCCTCCACGACTGCGGCAGCAGCTTCCGCGGGATCCTCGCGGTCGAACTGCTCCTGCATCTTCCGGGCGCGGGATTTCCAGCCGGGATCCGCCAGGACCTTTCCCACTGCTGCGGCGATGTCGGCGGGCTTAGGTGACTCTGTCCTGAGGTTAATGCCGACGCCGGCGTGTTCCACCCGGGCGTTAACATCACTTTTGCCCTCGTTGATGCCCGACACCACCAACGGAACACCCTTCGACAGGCTCAGCTGAACACCGCCAAATCCACCGTTGGTGATGAAGACATCCGTGAAGTCAAAGACCTCCGCGAAGTCCACGTAGTCCCGCACCACTACGTTGGACTGTGGGTAGCGGGCCTTCAACTCCTCGGTGCCGTGCCCGCCGGTTGCGACGATGACCAATGCATCCATTTCCTTGACCGCCTCAAGCGACCGAAGGATGAGTTTGTCCTGGTCCAGGTTGTCCACAGTTCCCTGGGTGACAACGAGTGTTGCGGGGTAGGACCGGGGAAACCCGCCATCCCCGCCGGAACCGGTGGCGGGCTGGCCAAGCCCCCGGAATGGCAGGAGCGCGCCGACATAGTGCACTTTGGGGTTGACCCGGCGCCGCGGGAAGTCGAGGGATTCCGGGCCGGTCTGGATAATGGCGTCCGAGCACCGATAGGGCTCGTCCGTCAGCCGGCCTTCCCGCGGAACAGCCTGGCCGTAGGCGGCGTGCTGCCGGCGGTAGCTTTGGCTGGCAGGCCGAAGGATAACTTTGTCGGACAGCAGGCCCGCCAGTCCGTGGACCGCCTTCTCCACGGGATGGCGTGGCGGCCGGAACCCGAAGAAGAGCGGGGGTACCTGCGGGTCACTCTCCATGTTGGGGATGGCGACAAAATTCACCAACGGCTTGCCCAGCAAATGGGAGACGAGGCGGTGAATGAACATGGAACTGTCCGCCACCACAACGTCAAAGGGATACTGCTGCGCGACTTCACGGATGTCCTCGAAGAAGTGGCTGACATTGCAGGCGAAAATTTTCTCGCCGTCGAAGCCGATGGCCCGTGGGCCCTTGAGCTTGGCCCGCTCCGGATAGAGCTCATAGAGGTTGTCCGCGCGGTGCTCGATGGCCCTGCGGAGGGGAAGTGCTGGATTCCCATTCCTCCGAGCCTGTCTGCATAGACGGAACCCGTGTACCAGGCCACGTCGTGGCCACGGCCCTTGAGCCGCATCGCCACGCCCGTCATGGGGTTGAAATGGCCGTCCATGGCCTGGCTGGCGAACAGGATCTTCACAGTGGTGCCCCGAATCTGCTGTGCTCAAATAGCCTGCGCGTCACCGGCTTCCCGGCTACGGGCGCGTTCCTGAACTGTAAGCCAGCCGGGGTCCGCGGACAAGGGTGAGCGCGGCTACGCGTCCAGCTTTGTGAGGGGCGCGTACCGGAGCAGGAGACGCTTCTCGCCGACGTCGAACTTCACCTTGGCCACCGTTTTGTCCCCAGCGCCCTCCAGCGCCAGCACCGTGCCGTTGCCGAAGCTCGTGTGGTTGACCTTGTCCCCCACAGTGACGGCCACAATTTCCTTCTGTGGCTGCACACGGTTCTTGGCGATGGCGGCGGGAACGTCCGCATTGAAACCTGCCGACGAATCGGCGGCGGCCCCCCGGGAAGGGCCTGCGCCCCAGAAGGATCCGCTGTAGCGGCTCGACTCGATGGATCCGCCGCTCCCCCACCCGCCGGACTGCCGGCTGGTGCCTTCGCGCTTCCATTCCACCAACTCGGACGGGATTTCCTCGAGGAACTGGCTGGCCGGGTTGTACTGGCTCTGGCCCCACATGCTGCGAACTTCGGACCGGGTGACGTAGAGCCGCTTGCGGGCGCGGGTCAGGCCCACGTAGGCCAGCCGGCGTTCCTCGGCGAGCTCCTTGGGGTCCGTGGCCGAACGCTGGTGCGGGAACAGCCCGTGCTCCATGCCGGTCAGGAACACCACCGGAAATTCAAGGCCCTTGGCGGTATGGAGGGTCATTAGGGTGACCACGCCCAGGCGTTTGGCCTCCGCCACGGCGGCGGCCAGTTCGTCCGCGGTCCCCGCGGGGGCGTCCGGGATCTGGTCCGCATCAGCCACCAGGGACACCTGCTCCAGGAAGGCGCCCAGCGACCCTTCCGGGTTCTCCTGTTCGTATTCACGGACGACAGCGACGAGTTCCGCCAGGTTCTCCACGCGGGACTCGTCCTGGGGATCGGTGCTTAAACGCAGCCCGGCAAGGTAGCCCGTCTGCTCCAGCACGGCTTCCAGCGCGGCGGCGGCACCCGAGCCGGCCGCGACTTCGGCGAGGTCGTCCAGGAGTTTCACGAACCCCAGGACTGCGTTGACTGAGCGCGTTGCCATGCCTGGGGCGTCCTCGGCCCGCCGGGCGGCTGCCATAAAGGACATCCGCTCGCGCTGGGCGAGCGCTGCCACCGCACCCTCGGCGCGGTCACCGATGCCGCGCTTGGGTTCGTTGAGCACCCGGCGCAGGTTGACGTCGTCGTCCGGGTTGACCAGGACCCGGAGGTACGCGAGTGCGTCCTTGATTTCCTTGCGCTCGTAGAAGCGCGTGCCGCCCACCACCTTGTACGGAAGGCCCACCCGGACCAGCACGTCCTCAATGGAACGGGACTGCGCGTTGGTGCGGTAGAAAATTGCGACGTCGCCAGGGCGGAGGTTGTCCTCGTCCTGGAGCCGGTCGATTTCCTTGGCGATGAACTGGGCTTCGTCGTGTTCGTTCTCGCCCACGTAGCCGATGATTTTGTGGCCCTCGCCCTCGGCTGTCCACAGCCGCTTTTCCGGGCGGTTGGGGTTGCGCGAGATCACGGAGTTCGCCGCGCTGAGGATGTTCTGCGTGGAGCGGTAGTTCTGCTCCAGCTTGATGGTGCGGGCGTCCGGGTAGTCCTTCTCGAACTCCACGATGTTGCGGATGTCCGCGCCGCGGAAAGCGTAGATGGACTGGTCCGAGTCGCCGACGACGGTGAGCTCGGACGCGCCGGGGCCCTCGCCCACAATTTCGCGGACCAGGGCGTACTGGGCGTGGTTGGTGTCCTGGTACTCGTCCACCAGGACGTGCCGGAACCGCCGGCGGTAGGAGTCCGCTAGCGCCGGGAAAGCCCGGAACATGTAGACGGTTTCTGCGATGAGGTCGTCGAAGTCCATGGCGTTGGCCTGGCGCAGCCGCTGCGTGTAGCCCTTGAAGACCTGGGCCACGGCCTGCTCGAACGGATCGTTGTAGTTGGCCGAGTTTGTGTACGAATCGGCGTCGATGAGCTCGTTCTTGAGCGCCGAAATCTTGTGCTGGATGGCCTTCGGAGCGAACTTTTTGGGGTCCAGGTCCAGGCTCTTGGATACCTGGGTGACCAGCCGCAGGGAGTCGGCGGAGTCGTAGATGGAGAAATTCGACTTCAGGCCCACGTTCGACGCTTCCTGGCGCAGGATGCGCACGCAGGAGGAGTGGAACGTGGAGATCCACATGATCTTGGCCCGGCCGCCCACCAGGGCCGCGATGCGCTCCCGCATCTCGGCGGCAGCCTTGTTTGTGAACGTGATGGCCAGGATCTCGCCGTAATGGGCGCGATGGGTGGCGATCAGGTAGGCGATCCGGTTGCTGAGCACGCGGGTTTTACCGGAGCCTGCGCCTGCCACGATCAGCAGGGCACTGCCGGCGTGTTTGACGGCTTCCTCCTGTTGGGGATTGAGTCCCTGCAGCAGTTCAGCAGCATTGGGCCGATGGTGCGCCTGCTCCGGGGTTCCGTCACCGTGGGACTGCTGGCTGGCCCAGCCCCCCTGACCACCAGCGGAGCCGCCGCCAGACGCGCCACCACCGAATTCGGCGGCCGCGGCGAGGCCTTCCGGGCGCGACTTGGTGCGGGGGGCGGCTGCCGGAGCGGCCTTGAACGGTCCGTCAGAGTACGGGTCAAACAACATATCCATGGTGCCTACAAGTCTAGGCGGTGGGTCCGACACCCAGTTCCAGCCTGTGGATAACTGATGCCCAGCCGCTCCCTCTCCCGGTCAAAGGAGTTTTTGTCCAGATAATGCCCCTCAGAGCGTCAGCACAGCGCATTATCTGGACAAAAACTCCTCGGCCCCGGCTCAGGTCACCGAGCCCGACTGGAGGGCCGCACGCAACTCCCGCACCGCCGTCGTGCCTCCCGCCATGAACCACTGAAGGCCGTTCACCAGCACTGTGTCCGTGGCGCCGCCGGCGGCCCGGACAATTGCCTTGCCCGGCAGCCAGTCCCACTCCGGGCAACTGTGCTGGAACCAGCAACCCAATTGGCCGTCGGCCACGCGGCCCAGGTCGCAGGACCCTGAGCCGAGCATCCGCAGCGCAGCGGCCGATGTGGCGGCGGCGTGCCACGGCATGGCACACAGGGGATCCAGCAGCCAGGTGGGGTGGATGTAGGTGGCTGCGCCGACTTCCGCGAGGGCAGCACCGCTGCGGGAACCGGCGCCCTGGGAAGCGCCGCCGGCAGGGAGTCCGGCCGGCTCCGCAAAACCGTTGAGCACCTCTCCGTTCAGCGTGGCAGCGCGGGCAGTTCCGCCAAGCCACAACTTGTCCTCCTCAGGCTGGAAAATAGCCCCCAGCAGCACGTCCGTGGAGTCCTTCAGGGCGATGGCCGAGCACCAGTACGTGGAGCCGTGCAGAAAGTTGTACGTTCCGTCCACGGGGTCGATCACCCAGGTCCGGCCGGTGGTGCCGGCCACGGAGGCGCCCTCTTCGCCGAGGATGCCGTCATCGGGGCGGCAGCGCTGCAGCTGCTCGAGCACATAGGCTTCGGCGGCATGGTCGGCGGCTGTCACCACATCTGAGATGGACGTTTTCTGCTGCGCCTCGAGGCCGGCCATCCGCATCAAAAGCGCCAACTGGCCTGCTTCGCGCACCAGCGCGGAGGCCAGCTGGTAATCGTCCAGGGCGGGGTCGAGTTCGAGGGCGGTGTGCCGGCCAGTGGTCATGGAACCAGTCTATGCAGCGCGATAATGGTGCCATGGCCAAAACCCCAGCGCAGCGGATCAAGAAGCACGGCTCCAAGGCGGCTGTTCCAGAGCACAGCCTTCCGCCGGTGATCAACCCCACAACTAAACGTTCGCCGCAGAAGGCCCAAAGCAACAGCAACCTGATCCTGATTGCCGGCGTGGTGGCCAGCCTGTTCCTGTTCTGGTACCTCCACCTGCTCGTGCTGAACCAGCTGACGCAGCTGTCCGGTGGGCTCGCAATGCCGGATTCACTGCTGGGCGGCTTCGACGCCGGCTACGTCGGCCAGTTGAACGCCGCCATGGACGACGACGCCCGCGGCCAGCTCAACTACGTCCACAAGACCGCCGGGACACTATTCCCGCTCATCTTCGGCTTCACCTGGCTGCTGCTGATCGGCACCAATGTCGCGAGGAAGTCCCTCCGCTGGGCCCTGTGGGCAGTCCCGCTGCTGTTTGTGGTGGTCCGGTTGTGGGGCAACGTCACCATCGATGCGGTGGTGGCCGCGGAAACGGCCGACGCCGGTCAGGTCGCTCTGGCGTCCGGGCTCACCGTTGCGGGCTGGGTGCTGCTCGTCCTGAGCCTGCTGGCCGGGGGTTCCGCAGTGTTCCTGAAGCGGAAGCCGCCGTCGGGATCCGCTCCCCCGCGCCGCCGCAGTAGCCCCGCGCCGCCGCAGTAGCCCCGCGCCGCCGCGGTAGCCCCGCGGGGTCACTTGTGGCCCAATGGACGGCACTTTTGGGCTTCTAGTGACCCCGTGTTGCCCTCAGACGCCGTGAGGTCCGCTCGTGGTGTACGCGCTGGGCAATCACCAGTCCAGCGGCGGCCATCCCTGTCGTGACCGGGTAGCCCATCAGCCGTTCCAGGGTGCCCGGCTCCGGCACGTCCATCCCCGTCAGTCCGCCGGTCACCAGCGCTGCGAACGACGCCAGCCCGCACACCAGGACAAACCAGCCGAGCGGCGTCTGTCGCAGCCACAACGCGCCCAGCACCAGCAGGGCAAGCGCACCGGCGAGGAAGTACATCACGGCGCCGGTGAAGTGCCAGCGGGAGCCCACATCCTCCGGCGCCAGTCCCACGATCATGGTCCCGGCACCTGCCGTTCCGGTCAGGATCCGGACCCAGATTGCGGCCCACCAGGGCTTTCGGCGCCCCGGCTGGACCCGTGCCCCGGCCCTGGCAGCGACGCACAGCAGCCCCGACCCCAACAGCAGCGCCCCCAGCAGCATGCCCAGCCCCTGGACAACAAAGGAGGCGTTCATCAGCCAGTGCAGCGGCGAACACACATCCCGGCCCTCGTAAATGCCGCAGTGGACTGCACCGAGGTCGCTGATGTAGCCGGTCCGGCGGTCGTAGGGCTGCCGCCCGCCCCAAGCTCCGATCACGGCAGACTCGGCCACAAAGTACTGCAGCACGCTTAGGACGGACCAGGCACCGATGTACTGGCGGATGGAGGCCGTGTTCGGGATGAAGCCCACGGCGGGAGCGGACGTCGGGGCTGAACTCATGCCATGAGCGTAGTACGGCCTCCCACCTTGTATGCTTGTATCCGTGTCCGGACGGACCGGCCCTGCCGGAACAGCGGACACGCGCCCTCGTAGCTCAGTGGATAGAGCACGGCTCTCCTAAAGCCGGTGTCGTTGGTTCGATTCCAATCGAGGGCACTTGAACCTTCTTGCCCCGGAAACGGGGCTTCGCGCTTACCTGCTCGGTCCCTCGAAGACCGGCCGCTGGACCGTGGAACGGGACCTGCTGGACCGCTCCACAGGCACCCGCGGAACCTTTTCCGGCGTCGTACATTTCACGCCAACGGACGACGGCGGCCTCGCCTTTCGTGAAGAAGGCACCATGCGCTGGCCCACCCTCACCGGTCCCGCCTACCGTGAATACCTCCTGAAGGCCGCCGACCGGCCCGACGCCCTGGACGTGTTTTTCCCCGACGGCCGGCTCTTCCACCGGATGAGCTTCACCCCGGAAGCCAGCCTGGACCAGCACTGGTGCGATCCCGATACCTACCGAGTGGCGTACAGCTACGGAGGCCCGGACGAGTTCGGCTACACATGGGATGTGAGCGGGCCGCGCAAGGACCTGCTGCTGGCCTCGGCGTTGAAGCGGCTGGGCTAAGCGGGGGCTCGAAGCGGCGAAGCTGAACAGGCTAGGCTCGAAGCCGTGAAAGCCCGCATCGTTGTCTCCGCCGTCTGCGTCTTCGACGACGCCGGGCGGCTCCTGACCGTCCGCAAGCGCGGGACCGGCATGTTTATGCACCCCGGCGGCAAGCCCGAGCCCGGCGAAACCGCCGTCCAGGCTGCGTCCCGCGAGCTCCAGGAGGAAGTGGGGATCATCATCGAGCCGCGCGACCTGGAACTCATGGGCATCTGGATTGCCGACGCCGCGAATGAAGCCGCCACGGACATTGAAGCCACGGTGTTCCTGGCCCCGGGCACCTGGACGGCGCACCCGTCGGCCGAGATCGCCGAGATCCGCTGGCTGGACCTGGCCGAGCACCACCGGGGCATGCCGCTGCCCGCCGACCTCGCCCCGCTGCTGACGGACCACATCCTGCCAAAATTGGCCGCCAGGTAGGCTCCGGCCCAGGTCGGTGGGGAACGGCTGACCCCTAGAACTCGGGAACGGCCTCCTCGGCCACTGCGGTGGCCTCGGCGAACTGCGTCTGGTACAGCTCGGCGTACCGGCCGTTGGCGGCCAGCAGCTCAGTGTGGCTCCCGCGCTCCACGATCTGTCCGCCCTCCACCACCAGGATGACGTCGGCGGCACGGATCGTGGACAGCCGGTGGGCAATCACGACGGCGGTGCGCCCCTCGAGCGCTGCACCCAGGGCCGCCTGCACGGCGGCTTCGTTCGTGGAATCCAGTGCGGCGGTGGCCTCGTCCAGGATGACCACCCGGGGCTGGGAAATCAGCAGCCGGGCGATGGTGAGGCGCTGGCGTTCGCCGCCGGAGAGCCGGTAGCCACGCTCCCCCACCACGGTGTCCAGGCCATCGGGCAGGGAGCGGATCATGGTCTCGAGGCGGGCCTGCCGGATGGCGTCCCACATGTCCTCTTCGGTGGCGTCAGGCCGGGCGAGCCGGAGGTTGGACGCGATCGACTCGTGGAAAAGGTGCCCGTCCTGGGTGACCATACCCAGGGTGTCCCGCAGGGAATCGAAGGTGGCGTCCCGGACGTCCAGCCCCGTCCCGGGAAGGGTGCCGCCGAGCCGCACAGCGCCGGAATCGACGTCGTACAGCCGGGAAAGCAGCTGCGCGATAGTGGACTTTCCGGCACCCGATGAACCCACCAGGGCAACGGTCTGCCCCGGTTCCACGCGGAAACTGATCCCATGCAGCACCTCTTCGCCGCCGCGGGTGTCCAGCGTGGATACTTCCTCGAGCGAGGCCAGTGAGACCTTGTCCGCGGAGGGGTAGGCGAAGCGGACGTCGTCGAACTCCACCGAAACGTGTCCCGGCGGGATGGCCACGGCGTCGGGCTTCTGTTGGATCAGGGGCTTGAGGTCCAGGATCTCGAAGACCCGCTCGAAGCTGACCAGTGCACTCATGATTTCCACGCGGGCGTTGGACAGGGCGGTGAGCGGGGCGTACAGGCGGGTCAGCAGCAGTGCCAGCACCACGACGTCGCCCGCGGCGAGCTGCCCGCCAATGGCCAGCCAGCCGCCCAGCCCGTAGACCAGCGCCAAGGCGAGCGCGGAGACCAGCGTCAGCGCGGTGACGAAGGTGAACTGCAGCATGGCGGTGCGGACGCCGATGTCCCGGACACGTCCGGCCCGGAGAGCGAACTCGCTGGATTCCTCATCCGGCCGGCCGAAGAGCTTTACCAGCGTGGCGCCCGGAGCGGAGAACCGCTCGGTCATCTGGGTGCCCATGGCTGCGTTGTGGTCTGCTGCCTCACGGCGCAGGTCCGCGAGCCGGGAGCCCATCCGGCGGGCGGGGATGAGGAAGATCGGCAGCAAGATCATGGCGAGCACGGTGACCTGCCAGGAGGTCCCGAGCATCACGATCAGCGTCAGGATCAGGGCCACCACGTTGCTGACCACACCGGAAAGGGTTCCGGCGAAGGCGGACTGGGCGCCGATGACGTCGTTGTTCAGCCGGCTGACCAGGGCCCCGGTGCGGGTACGGGTGAAGAACGCAATGGGCATCTTCTGCACATGGTCAAAGACCCGGGTGCGCAGGTCCACGATCACGCCTTCGCCGATGTTGGAGGACAGCCAGCGGCTGACGAGTCCCACCCCTGCTTCGGCTACGGCCACCACGGCGATCAGTATCGCCAGCCGGATCACTTCGTCGGTACCCGCCCTGGCCACGATGGTGTCAACCACCTGGCCGGCAAGCACGGGCGTGGCGACAGCCAGGAACGCCATCACAATGGACAGCGCCACAAACGCGATCAGTTTTGTCCGGTGGGGGCGGGCGAAACCCAGCACCCGCTTCAGCGTTGCCTTGGAGAAGGGCCGGGAGCCGTTCTTGGCCCGGGAGATGTTGTATAGGGAGTGCCAGGCAACGCCGTCCATGCTCATCGCTGTAGCTCCGTTGCGTCTGCCATCAGTTCAGTTACCGTTCCGTTGTCCACATTCCACCGTACATCCAGCCGTACATTCTCCAGCAGCCGCCGGTCATGGGTGACCAGCAGCAGCGCGCCCTCGTAGCTTTCCAGGGCCTCTTCCAGCTGCTCGATGGCGGGCAGGTCAAGGTGGTTGGTGGGCTCGTCCAGGACCAGCAGGTTCACACCACGCGCCTGCAGCAGGGCCAGCGCGGCGCGGGTGCGTTCGCCGGGCGAGAGGGAATCCACAGCGCGGGCTGTGTGGTCCGCCTTCAGGCCGAACTTGGCCAGCAGAGTACGGACCTCAGCAGGCGTCAGGTCAGTCAGGACAGCTTCGACGGCGTCCGCCAGGTTGAGGCGGCCGGCCAGCAGTCCGCGGGCCTGGTCGATTTCGCCGATGGCCACCGAGGCGCCCATCGCGGCATTGCCTGAGTCCGGCGCCTGGACACCCAGAAGCAGGCGCAACAACGTTGACTTACCCGCTCCGTTGGGTCCGGTGATGCCGATCCGCTCCCCTGCGTTCAGCTGCAGGTTCACCGGGCCCAGCGTAAAGCTGCCCTGGTTCACGACGGCGTCCCGCAGGGTGGCCACCACCCCGCTGGACCGCGGCGCCTGGCCGATGCTGAACTGCAGCTGCCATTCCTTCCGCGGTTCTTCCACCACGTCCAGCCGGGCGATCCTGGACTCCATCTGCCGGACTTTCTGGGCCTGCTTCTCGGAGGATTCGGTGCTGGCCGCGCGGCGGATCTTGTCATTGTCCGGGCTCTTTTTCATGGCATTCCGCACACCCTGGGAGCTCCACTCACGCTGGGTCCGGGCACGGGACACGAGGTCTGCCTTGGTGGACGCGAACTCCTCGAACTTTTCGCGCACGTGCCGCCGGGCCACCGCGCGTTCCTCCAGGAACGCCTCATAGCCGCCGTCGTAAACGGCTACGGAATTCTGCGCCAGGTCCAGTTCCACAATGGTGGTGACACAGCGGGCCAGGAACTCCCGGTCGTGGGATACCAGCACCACGCCGCCGCGCAGGCCCTGGACAAAGGCTTCCAGTTTGGCCAGCCCGGCCAGGTCCAGGTCGTTGGTGGGCTCGTCCAGCAGCACCACGTCGAAGCGGCTGAGCAGGAGGGCAGCTAAGGCCACACGGGCTGCCTGGCCGCCGGAGAGGCCCGCCATGGGGGCTTCCGGGCCGGTTTCGAGGCCAAGGTCGGCCAGGACAGCCGGGATGCGTTCGTCCAGGTCCGCCGCGCCGGACGCCATCCAGCGGTCAAAGGCAAGGGAGTAGGCGTCGTCAGCGCCGGGGGCCCCGGAACCCAGCGCCTCGGCGGTGGACTCCATCTCCGCCGTCGCCTGGGTGCAGCCGGTGCGGCGTGCGATGTAGCCGGCCACCGACTCTCCCGCCACGCGCTCGTGCTCCTGGGGCAGCCACCCCACAAAGGCGTCAGCCGGCGCAAGGCTCACACTGCCGCCCTGGGGCTGGTCCACGCCGGCCAGCAGGCGCAGCAGGGTGGATTTTCCGGCACCGTTGGCACCCACCACACCCACTACATCGCCGGGGGCCACCGTGAGGGAAAGCTTGGAGAAAAGCGTCCGGTGGTCGTGGCCCCCGGAAAGGTCTTTGGCCACAAGGGTTGCAGTCATGAGTTGGTTCATCCTCTCGCCGCCCGGCCGGAGGAACCCGCCTGGATCGGCCGAAAACTGCGGTGAATCCGCACTGTGCCACCCGGGAAAGTGCCGGGGCACTAAAGAGCCCGCCGGTCCGGACTTGGGGGGTGTACGGACCAACGGGCTCGACCATCAAGCATAGTCGACTCCGGAGTCCGCATCAAACCGCCGGCACGCATTCAGGCTAAAATCAAGGGCAATCATCCGTTCAGCAGAGAGCCGATATGCCCATTCCTGCCAAGGCGTTCCAGCGCTGGCTGCACGGCATCGCCCCCCACACGAGCACGTCAGACGTCTGCCGTGTGTCCGGCATCAAGCGGAGCACCCTGGCCCAGCAGCTTGTCCGGGGCAAGGTGGCAGAGACAACAGTGGTCAACATCAGCCGCGCGTATAACGTCAACCCCGTGTCTGCGCTGGCGGCGTTCGATGCCTACAGCCTGCTCACGGACCCGCACCCGCCTACAAGGCCAGAACTGGTCAGCCAGATCTCCACCGCGGACCTCCTGCGGGCAGTTTTGGCCCGTTCAGCCGCGGACCCCGGCGGCGCGCCGGCCGGTTCGTCGGCGTTGGAGCCGGCCCCGCACGCCACCTCGGTCAAGAACTGGGTGGAGGCCATCGACGACGGCGAACTGCGGCACCGGGTCTCCGCCGCCACCGGAATCGCCCCGCAGAACTATTCGGCGCAACTGACCGCGAACCGGATGGCGCCCGAACTGGCGGTTGCCACCTCCCTTGCCGCCGGCGTCGGCCCTGCCAGCGGCCTGGTGGCCACCGGGCTGGTCACGGAGGCGGAGGCAGGCTGGCTTCCCGAAGCCCGGCAGTCCGCGCTCGACAGCCTGTCCGACGGCGAACTGACCACGCTGGCCGGTGACCGGCTGCAGACACTCGGCCGGGCCCTCCGCCGGCAGGAACATGACCATGAAAAAACCGAAAAGATCTGGGAGAACCTGGGATGATCGAAATCCTGCAGTGGTCCACGCTGACTGTCTGCGGCCTGGTAGCCATCGCGCGCGTTCCCAGTGCCCTGAGGGGGAAGAACAGGACAGTCTTCTACATCTTTGCCCTGATGACGCTCGCCACCCTGCTCAGCATCCGGGCGCCGTACTTTGCCATCGACCAGGCGCTCGGCGGGGTTAACGTGGCCAATTTGCTGCTCCGCTTTGTCATCTTCGCCGCTATCTTCTTCGTGGGTATCCGCGTCACCCGGGGCTTTGGGGCCGACAGCGCTTACCGGCTGCTCACGGGACGGATCGGGATGGCGGTGCTGGCGCTTACCTCGCTGGTGGTGGTGATTGTCTTCCTGATGATGGATACCACGGGGTCGTCCGCTGGCATGGCTGCCTTGTCCAGCCAGAGCACCAGGAACGTTCTTCTGCTTGAGTACTACGGCGCCGCCGGCCGCGCCTTTCCGGCCTATGTAGCGGTGGTCCTCCTGCCGGCCATGGTGGGCGCAGTGCGCAGTTCGTTCCCGGCCCTGGTCCGCATCGCCGCCTCCCTGCTGGGCGTCGGCTCGATCGCTGTCGCGTTGACATTGCTCTTCCCGTTTTTCCCGTCAGACTGGGGAGCAGCGATGTTTGTGATCAATTACAGCGCCATTTTGTGCTTTGTTTTTGGACTGGCCCTGATCGGTATCGCTGGCCTCGTGCACGGTCGCGGCGGCCGGCGCCAAAAGACTTCTACTGCAAACTAGCCGTCATAGCTTTCACAGAATCATTAGACATGGAACAATCATGAATGTGTGAAGGCGGTGCGCCGGTGTTTGCGAACGGGGATAACCTCTTGGATGCCGCGCCCCGAAAGCCTTTGCACTCATTGGGGGGATGAGTGGTGGCGGCCGTTGGGGACCGCCCCCACTCAGCCTGATTAAGGCGCCGTTTGGCTTAGGGCCTCAGTTCCCGTTCCACCGGCACCGCCCAGCTCACGCAGGACGAGCGGAAGCACCTCGGTACCCAACAGTTCGATAGCTTCGAGCACAATCTGCTGCGGGACTGACGACAAATCCAGCTGGAAGATCTGCCGGTCATGCTGCAGATGACCGTGCATCCTGACGATTTTTTCGGCCGCCTGCTCCGGGGTGCCCACAAAAAGGGCGCCGCTGGGCGCGGTCTCCAGGTTGTAGGTGACACCGCTGGGCGTGGGAAAGCCCCGCTCGGCCGAGATCCGGCGCATGCTGTCCAGCCAGTACGGCTGAAAGACTTCCTTGGCCCGGCCCGCACCCGAACCCGAGCCCAGGTCCCGCAGCACCAACCACGGGGCGCTGACGCCCACCCTCAGCGCTGCATTGTTGTGCCCGTGTTCGACGGCGGTCTGCCGGTACAGGGCGACGTGCCGCTCGAAGTTCCGTACGGATCCGCCCAGCAGGCGTACATGGCGTTCTGGCGCAGGGTCGCAGCCCGCACGGATGACTTCAGAGTCCCGCCCGTGGCGATCCAGATGTCCAGTTCACACCGGCCGTCAGCGGCCGGGAACGGACGCGGCAGGATGAGGGCGTCGTCCAAGCCGGAGCGGAACCGGCCGTTCCAGGTGACGCGTTCCTGTGCATCGAGCTTGACGGGATCGCGGCGGATGTCGCCGAAGGTGAATATTCCCAGTTCCATGCCCCGCACAAGCTGTCCATGCATACGCATATTCCCCCGGGGCGCGACTAGGCAGGCAAGGAGACAGTGACAGCCGCTGTTCCGACGACGCTCCGCAGCGACTGCCTGGCGAACAGCTCCCAGCAGCTCGTACCTGGCGTACAGCTCCTACCGGGCAAACCTCAGTGTGACCAGTTGGAAGGGCCGCAACGCCAGGCTGACGCTGCCCTCGGCACCGGGTGTCACCCCGGGCGCTTGGACGGGGCGTTCCAGCAGGTCCGTTGCCTGCACGTCCTTGACCGGAAAACCAGCCGAAATGACCCCGGCCGACCGCTGCCCCCGGGATTCATAAAGCCGGACCACAACATCGCCCGAACTGTCCTCGGCAAGCTTGACCGCCTCAATGACCAGCGCCGGGTTGTCCACCGTGAACAACGGCTCCACGTCCCGTCCGCCGCGGACCAGCCGCGGAGCGAGGTTGGTCCGGTAGCCCTCCTCCACGGCCTCGGCGATTCCAGCGCCGGGCCGGATGGTGACCGCCAGCTCCTGGTGGCCGCGGTCCGCCGTCGGGTCCGGGAACTTCGGAGCCCGCAGCAGGGAGAGCCGCACTGTGGTGGTGGTCCCGCTGTCGGCCTCCCTGACGTTCATGGTGACATCGTGTCCGTAAGTGGCCGCGTTGGAGATCGCCACGCCATAACCGGGCTCCCCCACGTGGATCCAACGGTGCGCGCAGATCTCGAATTTCGCCGCCTCCCATGAGGTGTTCACGTGGGTGGCCCGGAAGACGTGCCCGAACTGCGTCTCGGCGGCAGAGCGGTCCGCCTTGACGTCCAGCGGGAAGCCAAGCTTCAAGAGTTTCTCGCTCTCCTGCCACTCAACAGCGGTACTGATGGACAGGGAATCGCTGCCGGCACCCAGCGTGATCCGTTGGGTGACCGGCGATGAGCCTGCCACCCGGTCCACCACCACCACGGCGCTGCCGCCAACGTGCTCCAGCCGGAGATCCTGCGCAGCCGTCACGGCCGTGACGTTACGGCGGTAGAACTCGTCAATGTCCCAGGCATCCCATTCGTTGGGGGTGTCCCGGTGCAGTTCCAGCAGGTTGCCGCGCGACCCGGGCGCAATAGCTTCGCGTCCCGTGGCGTAATCGGTGAGGGAGGCGAGGAGGCCGTCAGCATCAAGGACAGCCCGGATGATGCCATTGTCGAGTACATAACCGCCCTCCAGGGCGGTTGCCTTGACGGGCTGGCCGTGGACCGCCGGTTCTGCGGCCCCGAGCGCAGGTACTCCGTTCCGTGCGTGGGGCGCGGCGTTGAGCAGGAGCGTCCTGGACCCCTCACCCAGGAGGGCGGCCGCCGCCTGGCCAATGATGGTTTCGAGGCTGGTGCCGATGGCGGCGTAGTTGCGTTCCGCGTCCTGGTGGACCCACGCGATGGAGCTGCCCGGCAGGATGTCGTGGAACTGCTGCAGGAGCACCAGCCGCCAGAGCCGCTTCAGTTCGGCGGCAGGGTACGCGAAGGAGCTGCGGACGGCGGCCGTAGTGCACCAGAGTTCGGCCTCGCGAAGCAGGTGTTCACTGCGCCGGTTTCCGCGTTTTGTTTGGGCCTGGCTGGTGTAGGTGCCGCGATGGAGTTCAAGGTACATCTCCCCCACCCACACGGGCAAAGTGTCGTAGCCCTCCTCCGCCTCGGCGAAGAAACTCTCGGCGGAACCGACGCGGACCTTGGGCGAGCCCTCAAGGTCCCCGGTGCGCCTTGCGGCGGCCAGCATTTCCCGCGTGGGTCCCCCGCCGCCGTCGCCGTAACCGAACGGCACCAGCGAGGTGTTGGCTCGCCCATGCTCGCGGAAGTTCCGTTCGGCGTGGGCCAGTTCGCGCCCGCTCAGCTCGGCGTTGTAGGTGTCAACGGGTGGGAAATGCGTGAAGAGCCTGGTGCCGTCGATGCCTTCCCAGTTGAATGTATGGTGTGGCATCCGGTTGACCTGGTTCCACGAGATTTTCTGGGTGAGGAACCAGCGGCTGCCGGCCGACCTGACAATCTGCGGCAGGGCTGCGGAGTAGCCGAACGAGTCCGGGAGCCAGGCTTCGCGGCATTCGACGCCGAACTCCTGGAGGAAGAAGTTCTTGCCTTCAATGAACTGGCGGGCCATGGCCTCGCCGCCTGGCATATTGGTGTCCGATTCAACCCACATGCCACCAACCGGAACGAACTGGCCCGCTTTGACCTTCTCGCGGATCCGGCCGAAGAGTTCGGGGTAGAACTCCTTCATCCAGGCCAACTGCTGGGCTGATGAGCACGAGAACACAAAGCCTGAATCCTCGTCCATCAGCGCCACCACGTTGGAGAACGTCCTGGCACATTTGCGGATGGTTTCACGTACCGGCCACAGCCACGCGGAGTCAATGTGGGCGTGCCCGGTGGCTACCATGTGGTGGGCGGAAGCATATGCAGGCCGGGACAGGACATCTGCCAGGGCTTCGCGCCCGGCAGCCGCGGTACCGGCGACGTCGTCGGGGTCCATCAGGTCCATCATGCGCTCCAGCGCGCGGAGGATTACATGGCGCCGCGGCAGCTCGAGGGGAAGTTCGTGCATCAGCCCGGAGAGCGTCCAGATGTCCTGTTGGAGATCCCAGACCGTCTGGTTCAGTTCTGCAATGGCGATCCTGCCGAGCCGGTATTGCGGTGCCGTGCCAGCCGTTGCTTTGTCCCCGTAGGGCGTGGCGGCGAAGGTCCAGCCCTGCGCCATGTCCGGGTTGGCGGCGGCTTCAACGTAGAAGTCAACGGCCATGCCGCTGCCGAGCAGTTTCAGCGGGATGTACTGGTTCCGGGGCGAAATCGCTTTAATGATGGTGCCGTCAGGGCGCCACGCGATGCCCTCGCACTGGAAGCCGGGGGCTTCGTTGATGAAGCCGAGATCCACCACGATTTCCACCGTGGTGTCCGGGCCGGTCCCCCAGGCCTCGGGCACGTCGCCCTGCAGCCGGAGCCATTTGGTGCCCCACGGCTGGCCCCAGGCAGCACCGTGCTCCTGCGGCAGGAAGATATGCCGCAGGGCGTCCATCACGTTGACCGGCTCGCCCGGCGCATCCCAACTGCTGAGGTTCAGGGGAACGCTTCGGGTGTATACGGCGGGCTTGATCCGCTCGCGGACAAACCGATCCAGGCGGACTTCGGTAATCCGGCGGTCGTCATGCACTGTAAACCCTCTTAGGTACGCGAATTTGAGTAGTCGAATCCGGACAATGCCGTCCAATCGATGGATAAAATCTACCGGCTAGTAGCTCAATAGCCAAGTACCAGTTTTGCCGCAGGGGGCGGCGCAGCCCTATCCCCGAACCTCGGCGGCCTCTACAGGAACATTCGCCGCGGGCAGGGTGATCCTGCCCTGGCCGGCGTAAACGTTCAGGCTGGTGCCCCGACTGAATCCGGCCAGCGTCATCCCGCTGGCCTCCGCCAGTTCCGCGGCGAGGCTTGAGGGTGCGCTCACGGCCGCCAGGACAGGTATTCCAGCCAACGCCGCCTTCTGGACCAATTCGAACGACGCCCGCCCCGATACCTGCAGGACCAAACCGGTCAACGGCAGCAGCCGCTCCCGCAAGGCCCAGCCCACCACCTTGTCCACGGCGTTGTGGCGGCCCACATCCTCACGGAGGCACAACAGCTCCACGCCGCCGTCGTCCGATATCCGGAAGAGGCCGGCGGCATGCACGCCGCCGGTGATATCAAAAACCGCCTGTGCTTCGCGGAGCCGGGTGGGCAGGGAGGCGAGGACGTCCGCCGGCACTGTCACAGGATCCGAAGCCGGGCTGTAGTGGGAGGATTTCCGCACGGCTTCGATCGAATCGGTGCCGCAGATACCGCAGGAACTTGAGGTGAACACGTTCCGTCCGGTGGCGGGCATTTCGACGTCGGGCCGCAGCTGGGCCTCCACCACGTTGAAGGTCTGAACGCCATTTTCGTCCTCACCGGCGCAGAACCGCAGTGAAACCAGCTGCTCGGGAGTCCAGATGATCCCCTCGGAGACCAGGAAGCCGGCCACGAGGTCAAAGTCGTCCCCGGGAGTTCGCATTGTCACGGAAAACGACAGCTGGCCAATCCTGATCTCCAGCGGCTCTTCAACGGCGAGGACGTCCTCACGGCAGCGGACCGGAAACTCCAAGGCATTGGGCGAGCCGTCCAAAACGTACTTGTGCACCTTGCGGCGCTGGGTCATGCGTCCCATCAGCGTCCTGCACTGCTTCGAAGGCCCTTGCAGGCGTTCCGGACTGGGCGGCTGGGAGTGTTCATAGCTCAATCATCGCACCACGGCCGGGCTGTGGAGCACCGCCAGAGCCATGGAGCAGGGCCGCGCAGCACGGCAGCTCAGTCCAGCAGGGCACTCCAGTCCACCGGACCGGCAGGCTTCGCCGCGTCCTTGTCCGCCGTCTTACTGCCAGGCTTGGCCGCAGGACGGGTTTTGGGCTTGGTGCCGGCCGGTTCGGGCACAGGCAACGGCGGTCCCCACGGCAAAGCGAACGCCGGCACAGGCTCGCCGAGATGCACTCCGTGCGGCGGGACAACTATCACCCCGTGGGCCGAGGCCAGCCCGCGCATCATCCCCGGTCCGGTGTGCTTGGCCGGGGAAGCCATCCCGTACAGGAGCCGGAAGGGCATCAGCCGGGTCCGTCCTGGCTCCGGCTCGAGGGTTGCACCGCAGGGGACGTCCTGCACGGGCGGCAGGGGGCCGTGGCCCAAAGCCGCTAGCAGGGGTTCGCCCACAGTGGACAATGCCATCATGGCAGCCAGCGGGTTCCCGGGCAGCCCCATGACAAAGCGTCCGTCCGGGAGTTCGGCCAGGACGGCAGGATGCCCGGGGCGCATCGCAATGCCGTCGATGATCAGCCGCCCGCCCAGTTGCGCCACTGCGCGGCGGAGGTGGTCGGTATCGGAACGTCCCGTCCCGCCGGTAGTGATCACGACGTCGGCAGGCAGCGCGGCGGGGTCCGGAACCTCAGGCGCGAGGTCCTCCAGGCCAGCCAGCCACTCCGGATAGGAGTCGCCGATTCTTTCCTGGCCGGCGTAGATGCCGCCGAGCATGGCCACCACTGCTGCGAGCTGCGGGCCGAAGGTATCCCGGACCTGCCCTGGCACGGGCAGGCCTTCCGCCACGACTTCGGATCCGGTGAGCAGAAGCTTCACCACCGGCTTCCCGCGCACCAACAGGTCATCGTGCCCCGCCAGGGCGGCGACGGCCAGATGGGCCGGGTTCAGGGTGACGCCCGCCTTGACCAGGACGTCCCCCGCAGCTGCTTCCTCACCCGCTTTCCGGATATGCTGGCCGTTCTTGGGCTCGCCGGGGCGGGCGGTGCCGCCTGTAAGCAACAGCGGCAGGCCGTCGTCGTCCGTGCCCAGCACCGCACTCTCGCTGCGCAGCACCCCCTTGGCTCCGGGCGGAATCAATCCCCCAGTGACAATCCGGCTGGCCTGATGCGGAGCCAGCCGCCGGCCGGCCTCCGCCACAATCCACGGACCGCCGCCGTTGACCGCCCAGCCGTCCATCGCGGAGGACGCATAATGCGGCATATCGTGCAGCGCGGTGATGGCTTCAACCAGGACCCGCCCCAGTGCCTGGTCCAGCGGGACCCGTCCGGGCGGAATCGGCGTGGCACTGTCAAAGGCGGCTTGGCGCGCCTCGTCCCAGGTATGGGCCAGGTGCGTTGCGTGCGCCTCAGCGGCGTGCACCTCAGGGGCAGGAAGGGAATGCTGCGGGTCGGGGCTCCCGGGTTCGTCGCCGGAGGCGGCGGTCATTCGGCGGTGATCATTCGACGGGTACCCCGGTGGGTTCGGAATCGTAGTCTGCAGCGAGGGCCCGGGCGCGGTCCATGGCTGCGGTCATGGCGGCAGCGTCCGTAACCTGTCCCGATCCCGCTGCCAGGCCCGCCGCCAGCCCGGCAATAAAAGTTGTCAGCGGTGCCGCCGGGCGGACCACCGAGTGGGCGGCCACTCCAGCCAGCGACAGGATGGCGTTCACGTCAATCTGGACGTCTTCAAGTTCGTATGCCTGCAGCAGCGCCCGGCACCACTCTTCCAGCGTCTCGTCCTGACTCTTCACGCTCTGCCTCCCAAATCATCTGCGGCCGCGTTGCTCCGGGATCCACTGAGCGGATCCGGGCCGGCCACACCAAGTGCGGCGGCGTCGTCCCAGGTGTCCACGTCAGCTGTGGAGCCGGCCGGAACGGCGACAGGCTGTAGGTCAAGACTAGCAAGGAGCGCCCCGACCGAACCGTTGATTAAGCTTCCTTTAGCGGCAAGCTCGGCCACTGAACGTTGTAGCGCAGCCGTGCTATAAAAGCCCACCAACGGCTGTCGCCGGCCATCCTGCGAGACAGCCACCACTCCGTCCGCGGCCACTGCCGGTCCGCCGGCTTCCAAGGCCTTCCGGAGGGCGGCCACCGCGTGCCGAACATTGGGCATGTCACAGGCCAGCACCAAAGTCAACCGGGGACGGCATCCGCCGGTGGCGTCCCCTGCCGCGGCACCTCCTACGACAGAGAGATCCTGCACTGCCGCGAGCCCGGCCGCGATGGCGGCCGCCGGACCGCCGAACGGCGGCTCCTCACGGCAGCTGAGGATCCCGGCCGGCATGTTCCCGGGGCCAGGACCCACGACGGCGATGGCCCGGGCACCTCCGGCAGCGGCGACCGAACGGCGCAACAGCGTATCGCCGTCGTATGTCAGGCTTTGCTTGGGCACGCCGCCAAGGCGCGCGGAACGGCCACCGGCGAGAATGACGGCATCAAAACTTAGGGGGTCAGCGTCCACCCTCCCAGCCTAACGGCGGTGGCGCGGTCAGGCCGCCCGTTCAGGCAGCAGGAAGGGGTCCCAGGCCGGCGTCGGCTTCTCCAGCTCCTTGATCTGCCAGATGGTGCCATGCGGCGGCTCCGGCACAACCTTCAGCTTCCACCCCATTTCGGCAGGGGTGTGGTCGCCCTTGGTGTTGTTGCACCGAAGGCATGCGGCCACGAGGTTCTCCCACGAGTCGGCGCCACCCCGTGATTTGGGCTGCACATGGTCGATGGTGTGGGCACCTTTGCCGCAGTATGCACACCGGTGACCATCACGCCGCAGGACTCCGCGGCGGCTGACCGTAGTGCTCTGGTTGTATCGGGGGCGGATGTAGCGGTTCAGGAGAATCACGGACGGGCGGCCCAAGATTTCCTGCGGACCCACTACAGGGTCATCGCCTTCGGCAATAACGCTGGCCTTGCCCGTGAGCACAAGCACCAGCGCCCGGCGGAAGGTGACAACCGCCAGCGGTTCATATCCAGCATTCAGAACGAGAGTGCGCATGCACGTACCTCTTCGTGGCCGCACCCGTCAGGGGCACGAGGGCCGGCTGCCCCCGGCATATCCGGGCTATGGATCGACACCACAAGAGTAAACAGAAAATGCCGGTATCAACTAATTACCCGTTCCGTGGCGCTACGTGTCGGGCCCGCCGGGCGTCCAGTCCGGGGTGGAACGGCAGGAGCAAGCAAAGGGACCCCCGCCATCAGGCGGAGGTCCTTTGAAAGCTCAATCAACTACTAGGACACGCGGATGAAGACCGGTCCCGAACCAACGTTGGCGCTGAATACAACGGTCTGGTTGCCGTTGTAGCCGCCGTGCACAGCCTGGCCGTTGCCGGCGTAGACCGCGATGTGGGCCATGCCGGCTCCGCCGTCTGCGTAGTAGATCAGGTCGCCGGGCTGGGCTTCGGCTGCACTCACGGTGCGGCCCAGGGAGAGGTAGCCAGCGGGCCAGTCGTGGAAGTTGATGCCCACTGCGGCGAGCGAGTTGGTCACCAGCATGGTGCAGTCCTGGCTCACACCCAGCTGTGCGTAGGCTGCGGACAGGATGGCCTGGCCCTTGCCGCTGGCAGCCACCGGAGCGGCGTGCGCGGACGGAGTGGACGCCGCCACCTTGATAGTGGCTGCGGGCTTGGCAACCGGAGCGGCCGGAGCCTCAACAACGGGCTCCGCCACCTTAACGGGAGCCGGTGTGGTGGTCACAGCAGGCTTCTCGTAGGAGATGGCGATGGTGGAAGAGGCCGAAATGATGGCCGGCGCGGAGACCCCAACCTCAAGGTTGGCGGTGGAGACTGCTTCGCGCTGAACGTTGGTCTCTGCCGCGTTCGCCGCGATACCACTGGTCAGGACCAGGCCGGAGGCTGCAGCGATAACCGCGGCCTGGCGGCCCATGCCGCCGGCGTTGTCGCCGACAGCCTTGGCAATGACAGCCAGCGAGTTGGTCTTGGTGACCTCGGCGCGGTGGCGTGCAACAGTTGCACGTGTAGTCATTTAATTTCTCTCTTTCGTGTTCCTAAGGACCGCGTGGGCAGCCCAACGGCGTTGGACGCGCCGGCATCTTGGGGGTACGCCGGCACGCCCCGAACGGGGATGTGATGAAGAGTTCCAGTGAAGAAACGGTTGCAGCCCAGGGCTGCGGGGGTTACAGCGCCGGGGTGAAGAACGAGGACGTGCCGGTGGCTGCAGCCGCGTGCAGCAGGGTGCCCTGCGACGGGTTCAGCGCACTGATCATCATGCCGTTGCCGACGTAGATGCCAACGTGGGCTCCACCGTTCTGCATAACGAGGTCGCCGGGAGTAGGGGTTGCGGTAGGCCGCATGGCCGTCCAGGCATTCGTGCGGGGGATGCTAATGCCGGCCTGGGCGTAGACCCACTGGGTGAAGCCGGAGCAGTCCCAGCCATTGGGAGTGGTGCCACCCCAGAGGTAGGGGTGACCGATGCCGGTGTACGCAATTGCTGCCAGACCCGAAGCCGCGGCGGAGGAAACGGTGTCCGCGAGCTTGCTCTTGACAGCACCCGCAGCTTCCGTTGCCGTTGCTGCTGTTTCCGTAGCCGTGGACTGCGCCCGGACCCGCTCAATCCTCGGAGCTGCAGTGGTTTTGACCACGGGGCGCTCGAAGGAAACAGTGGCCGTGGGTGCGGCAGTTACGGCTAGTGCAGTCTGCGCGGAACCGGACTCGGTGGACGCGGACACACCAGCGGTGGTGTCCGCGGCGTTGGCCGGAAGCCCCAAGGTCAGGATGAGACCCGACGCAGCTGCGATGACAGCAGCCTGGCGACCTACGGTCCCGGCATTTGCACTAACGGCCTTGGACACGGAGCCCAAGGGGTTGGTGCGAACCGTTTGCGCGCGGTGACGCGCAGAATTATGACGTGAAGACACGAAGGTAGCCTCTCCCAATGCCTGCGAGGTGAGCTGTCGGATTCGGATGGGAGTTCACCCGGCCGCGCTGCTTCCTGGGAAGCTTTGCGACTTAACCCCAAGGCCTTCAAAATCGAAGACCAAAATTGGTTCCCCCGCCCCTGCCAGACGATGTAATGCGAACGGACCTTGAGCGGTGGCAGAGCTAGGCAATCCACTCAAGAACGTCAACTTCGGAAAAGTTGACGCGCTTTAGACGGTACAGGAGTTCAAGGACAATGTCACATTCAGGTCACGGCTTGTCACTGTGATCTGAGAGTTGACCATCATTTAATGCTCAGAGCCAGCCTGTGGGGTCAACAACTTCGCCGTTGACCTGTACCTCGAAGTGGAGGTGGCAGCCGGTGGAGGCGCCCGTGGTGCCACTGAGGGCAACAACCTCGCCGCGGGTCACTTTCTGTCCTACCTTGACGGTAGCGGAGGACAGGTGGTTGTACGTGGTTTCCAGGCCATTGCCATGGTCCACCACAACCCGGTTACCGCCGCCGTACTGGTGCCAGCCGACGAACGTCACGGTGCCGCTGGCAGCAGCCAACACGGAAGTGCCGCACTGGGCCACATAGTCCTGGCCGCGGTGGAAGTCACCGGAACCGCCGGTAATGGGGCTGATCCGGAATCCGAACGGAGAGGCGGTGATCAGCTGGGCAAGCGGTGCGCCCAGGCTGCCGGCGGAGGACGCGGGGGTAATGGATCCAGCCGATTGTGCGCTCAACAGCTGCTTCAGCTTGCCGTCGGGATCGCCCTGCGTAACAACGGCGGAGCGACTGAAATCGATCTTGGCGGCTGCTTCCGCGGAAACCTCGGGCTGCGGGAGCCCGGACACCGCAGCGACGGACTGGCCAGGCTGCTGATCTGCCATCGACGGGCCCGCTACCGGAACCGTCACGGTAAGGACCAGGCCAGTGGCCGCAAGCGCAATGCCGGCCTTCTGGCCGATGCCGCTGGCGGCGGCGAAATCGGTGATCTGCCGGAATGCCCCCCGGCGGTTACGGCGCGCTTCGCGCTGCGGATCGCGGGGCCTCTCCGCAGAGAAACCCTCGGCCGCCCGCGGCGCCGGAGCGGGGCCTGCCGCACGCCGGCGGCCCCTGGAGTATTGCGTGGTCAAGAATGTTCCTCTCTGGATAGCCTGCGAAGTTAGCTGTCGGATTCGGGTCAGAGAGTGCAAAGACCCGGTCCGCCGTAACAAGCACTTGGCGCAGAGATATCCGGTGAGGATCCTTCGCTGGAAGAGGCTTGCTGCTGACGGACTTCACCCCAAGGCGTCTTGCGACTGCCGGTTGTGGTTCCCCCGCCTCTGCCAGTTGGTGACTCGTGCACCTGATCCGCTGGCAGAGCTCGGCTCCGGATCAGGTAACGTTTTTGTATCGACGCTTGGGTTAACTATATGCGATCAAGATACCCAGTAACAATTCCGTTATCTTTTGCGGAATGGCCACTGATGCGCTACTGGACATCCCGAATCAAGCCTTTACCCGCTCTTTTCGCAGGCCAGCAACGGCGCCTCTCCCGGCGGTCAGCCTCGCCGCAACTTCACCCCGGCGGCAACCCGGCGCTGACTCAGGCTCCTCAGCGGATCGCAACGAAAACGTGGGCTGCCACTTCGGGAGGCAACTCGAGAGCACCCTCAATCCCGGGAACCCGGACGGAGATGTACTCCCCTACACGCTCCAGTAAGACCGAGGCGCCAGGCCGGATCCCACCTTCATCCAGCTGTACCAGCAACTCCGGCTCCACCTGGATAGGTTCAGCCAGCCGGCTGACCGTCACGTTCGACGTCGGGCCGTATGCGAGCATGGCCGCAACGAGATTAATAACACCGTCTTCAGGGACCGAGGGCTTTCCACCCAACGCGGCCAGCCCGGGGATGGGATTGCCGTAGGGCGATTCGGTGGGGTGGTCCAGCAGTTCGTAGATGCGCCGCTCAACCCGCTCGCTCATCACGTGCTCCCAGCGGCAGGCTTCCTCATGGACGTAGGCCCAGTCCAGGCCAATAACGTCAGCCAGGAGGCGTTCAGCGAGCCGGTGTTTGCGCATGACCTCCGTGGCGCGCTTGCGCCCGGTCCCGGTGAGTTCCAGGTGACGGTCCCCGGAGACCACTACCAGGCCGTCGCGCTCCATCCGGCCGATGGTTTGGGACACCGTGGGTCCGGAGTGCCGCAGCCGCTCGGCGATGCGGGCGCGAAGTGCAACGATGTTCTCTTCTTCAAGCTCCAAAATGGTTCGAAGATACATCTCCGTGGTATCGATCAGATCCGTCATCCAGCTCAGCTCCTCGAGCGCAGTACCTAGCGTTGTCCCACCGTATCGTGTCCCAGTCGAGGCGAGGTCCGGTGAAAAGCTTAGCCTATTTTGAGTTTGTCCGGATAATCGCCGGGCGGCCCCCGATCGTCTCGTTGACTGAACTATGACGCTGCCGGTTCCCGCCCGATCTACTGTTTCAGGCAGAATAAAAGCGGCCCTCGTTACAGTCGCTGCTGACTGCCGGCCACCCCACTGTCCCGGACGCCAACCCCGTCCCCGCCGAATTTGGAGCCCTTGTGAGCGAAACCAGCATCACTATTCCTGCCGATCTGCTGCCCAAGGACGGACGCTTCGGCGCGGGACCCTCCAAGGTCAGGCCGGAGCAGCTTGAGGCGCTCTCTGCAGCCTCACGGACCATCCTTGGCACCTCGCACCGCCAGGCGCCCGTCAAAGACCTCGTGGGTTCCGTCCGCGAGGGCCTCAGCCAGTTCTTCCGCGCTCCCGAGGGCTATGAGGTTGTCCTGGGCGTCGGCGGCTCCACTGCTTTCTGGGATGTGGCAGCCTTTGGCCTGGTGGAGAAGAAGGCCCAGCACCTGTCGTTCGGCGAGTTCGGTTCCAAGTTCGCCTCGGCCACCAACAAGGCCCCGTTCCTGGACGGGTCCTCCATTATCAAGTCCGAGCCCGGCACCCGCCCGGTGTCACAGGCCGAGGGTGGCGTTGACGTTTACGCTTGGCCACAGAACGAAACGTCCACCGGCGTGGCAGCTCCCGTCAAGCGCGTTGCAGGCGCCGACGCCGGCGCCCTGATGCTGGTGGACGCCACCTCCGCGGCTGGCGGCCTGGATGTGGATGTTGCCGAATCGGACGTCTACTACTTCGCCCCGCAGAAGAACTTCGCGTCCGACGGCGGCCTGTGGCTTGGGCTGTTCTCCCCCGCCGCGCTGGAACGCGCCGCGCGGATCAAGGCCAGCGACCGCTGGATCCCGGACTTCCTGGACCTGCAGACGGCCATCGATAACTCCAAGCTGAACCAGACCTACAACACGCCCTCCCTCTCGACGCTGGTGACGCTGGACGCGCAGGTGCAGTGGTTGAACGCCAACGGCGGACTGGACTTCGCCAGCACGCGGACAGCCGACTCTGCGGGCCGGATCTACGCCTGGGCCGAAGCGTCCGAATACGCCGCCCCGTTTGTAGCCAAGGCCGAGGACCGTTCCAACGTCATCGCCACCATCGACTTCGATGACTCCATCGATGCCGCGGCGATCGCCAAGGTGCTGCGCGCCAACGGCGTGGTGGACACCGAACCGTACCGCAAGCTGGGCCGCAACCAACTCCGGATCGCCACCTTTGTTGCCATTGAGCCCGATGACGTCTCCGCCCTGCTGGCGAGCATCGACTACGTGGTGGGCGAACTGCGCAAGTAACGTCCACGCGCCCCGCCTGCTGCAGTACTGCGGGGCGTCAGGATCCTACGGCGTCGCCCGGGTCTTCTTCCGGGGCGGCGCCGTTTGCGTTGTCCCCCAACTGGGACACGACACGGAAGTAGCGCAGGCCGCGGGCCCGCCGGTTGAAGGCCAGCCGAAGCCGCTGGGCGCGGATGATCCACACCATGCCAATCAGGGCGGCGGTGAGCCCGGAGGCGGCGGCTACGGCCAGTGACCATCGGGCCCCGGCGACGTTGGCCACCCACCCCACCAGCGGCGCCCCTATTGGTGTTCCGCCCATAAAGATGGCCATGTACAACGCCATGACGCGGCCCCGCATAACGGGATCGGTAGTGGTCTGGACGTAGCCGTTGGCGCTGGTCATCATGGTGATGGCGAACAGCCCCACCGGCACCAGCGCTACGCCGAACCAGAAGTAGTCCGGGGCCAGCGCCGCGAGGCCGGAGGTCACCCCAAAGGCGGCGGCGGCGCCGAAGATCATCCGCAGCCTGGGCTTGCCCCGGCCGGCGGACAAGAGTGCACCCGCCACTGACCCGATGGCCATGATCGAGTTCATCAGCCCGAAGGCGCTCGCATCCAACCCGAATTCCGTGCCCACCATGGCGGCGATGAACAGGACGAAGTTCAGCCCTAGGGTGCCCACGATAAAGACCGCCACCAGGACCACCACGATGTCCGGCCGGAACTGCACGTAGCGCAGGCCCTCGCGGATACGGCCCTTTCCGGGAGCCGCCCGGGGAAGCTGCCGTAAGGACGCCGTCGGGATCTTCCACAGGCTCAGGAGCATGGCCAGGAACGTGGCGGTATTGATCAGGAACACCCACCCGGGCCCCACCGCCACCGTCAGGATCCCGGCCACCGCGGGCCCGATCATGCGGGCCACGTTGAACGAGGCGCTGTTCAGGGCGACGGCGTTGGGAAGGTAGTCGTCCCGGACAAGCTCCGATACGAAGGTCTGGCGGACTGGCGCGTCGAGTGCGGACACCATGCCCAGCAAGAGCGCAAAGCCATAAACATGCCACAGCTGCCCGGCACCGAGGACCACCAGGACACCCAGCCCGGTGCTTAGGAGGGCCATCACGGACTGCGTCACGATCAGCAGCTGCCGGCGGCTGTACCGGTCCGCCACGAGGCCAGCTACAGGGGCCAGGAAAAGCTGGGGCCCCAGCTGGAGTGCCATGGTGATGCCCATGGCGCCGGCGTCGTGATCAGTGAGGTGGTCGAAGACCAGCCAGTCCTGGGCAGTACGCTGCATCCAGGTTCCGATGTTGGAGACCAGAGCGCCGATAAACCAGATCCGGTAGTTGAGGATGTGCAGGGATTTGAAGGTGGACATCATGGCCGGCCCTCGTGGTGATCAACCCTGCGTATTACCAACTTCCTAGTCAGCCTCGCGTGCTGGTTCGTCTTCCTGGGGAACGGGTTCCCCAGGCACTTCGTCCTGGTCTCCGGGCCCGGACGTGTCAGCCTCGGCAGTGGGAGGCTGTTCATCCTCCGCTTCCTGGGCGTCTTCGGGGCGGACGCGTTCGGCCCACGGCACCCAATCCGGCGACAGGATGGAGTCTTCCGACGGCAGGAGGCCCAGCTCGCTGACGGTAACCACTTTCGAACGGGAGTTCCGGGTCACTACTGCGTACCACTGCCAGCTCTGGTAGCCGGGCAGCCTGGATTCGAAAAGGTGGGTGACCAGGCGGTCGCCTTCGCTCTTGGCCGCGATATGTGCACCGATGTCCGCCGGCGCCGTGATGCCTTCGACGGCGGCGCGTGCCACGTCAACGGCCGCCGCGAGGAAGGCATCCGGCTTGCCGATCCGCCACACGGTCACGCCGGCGCGGCGCTTGGCCTCAGGCTCGGCCCCTGCCTGCCCTACTGCAGGTATCTGCTCGCCCGAGGGCGGCTGCTCCCCTGCCGCGGTGTCCTGCTGTTCAGCTTCCGGGTTCATGGACAAGGCCTAAACGTCCAGCTCGTCGGCAACCTTACGCAGGGCCGCCGCGATGGCCTTGCCCTTGTTGCCTTCCGGGTACTTGCCCGCGGACAGGGTGCCGGAGAGGTTGTCCAGCACACTGACCAGGTCCTGGACCAGCGGTGCCAGGTCCCGCGCGCTGGGCCGTTTGGCTTTGGCGATGGAAGGGGTCTTGTCCAGGACACGAAGGCCCAGCGCCTGGGCGCCTTTGCGGCCGTCGGCGACGCCGAACTCAACGCGGGTGCCGGCCTTCAGCTCCGTGACGCCCTCGGGCAGCGATGATTTGGGCAGGAAGACTTCCTGCCCGTCTTCGCCCGCGAGGAATCCGAAGCCCTTTTCCTTGTCATACCATTTGACCTTGCCGGTAGGCACGTAATCAACCTTCTTCGTTCTGACGTCTTGAGACACGGCCGGCAGTCACCGCATCCGCACTGATATGCGGGTTCAGGGTATGACAGCGACGGACCGTGTTGGTCTGTTCCTTCAAGGTTATCCTGCCGGGGCAGGATTACTGCTTTCGTTGGCCCTTCTTCATGCCTGTCACCGCGGTCCGCCGCCAACCCCCCAGACCGGCATCACACGTCCCGCGGCAGCCTGCCTGTAGCGTTACGTGCATGACACGCTCGCGATACCGGCGCCCCCTGATGATCTGTGCAGCGGTTGTTGCCATCCTTTCCCTCTCAGCGGTGGGAGCAGTGATGGCACTGGCCTTCGCCGGCACCGCTGCCCCGGTCTGGGTCACGTCCACCGCCTTGTACGGCCTGCCAGCCGCCTTCCTGCTGATGCTCTTCCTAGTCCTGGACAGCGTTGCCGGGCGGCGCCGGGCGGGAAAGTCCGGCGGCCTGTAACGTTGGACTGATGTCCCTGATCCGCGCCCTCAGCAAAGAACTGGCAGCCCGCAGCGATGACTCGTTGCGGGGCCTCTTTGCGGCCCGGCCGGATCTGATGTCCCCCCCGGTGCCGGACTTTCCCGCACTGGCGGCAAGGGCCAGCGCCCGCGTAAGCGTCCAGCGCGCCCTCGAGCGCCTCAACAGGCCGCAAATGCAGGTGCTGGAGACGCTCTATCTGTGCACCAACCCGGACACTGAACACAGCGCCTCGGCCGCGGGAATCCGGAAACTCATAGCCGGGTCCTCGGTGGCCGCCGTGGAACGTATCCTGGCCTCGCTCCAGGAACTGGCCCTCGTGCACCGGGCTGAGCCGCCGCATGGCACGGTGGTGCCGGGTCACCGGCAGCGCTTTTACCTGCCGGTGGGATGCCTCAAGGACGTTGTCGGCATCTATCCTGCCGGCCTGGGGCGCAGCTACACCGAACTGGTCCGGCTTCAGCCCGCGTTCGGCCAGCGCGCGGTCCAGCTGGTTGCCGAGCTGCACCGCAGCGGCGTCGCCATCCAGGCAGCCACCACACCCATGGAAGCAGCGCTGGCGCTGCAGCACTGGACCTCCTCGCCGGAGGCCCTCGCACAGGCATTGGCCGGAGCCCCGGAACGGACGACGGCGCTGCTCGCCAAATTCCGCAACTGGGCCATGGGTGCCGTCCCCCAGGCGCAACGGAAAGCGTCCGTTTCGAACCAGGGCGCCGACGTCGGGCCCGTTGACTGGCTGCTTGCCCGGGGACTCCTGGTGCCCCTGGACGCCGCGCACGTTGAACTTCCGCACAGTGTGGGGCTGTCCCTGCGGGGCGGTGCCATCATCAACGATTTCACTCTCTCCCCTCCCATTCCCCAGCTGGGCAGCACCACCGCTGCGCTGCGCCGGAACGCAGCGCTGGGCGCCATCGCCGAAACCCTTCGGCTGGTGGGCGAACTCCTGCACGCTGTCAGGGAACAGCCACTGGCCACGCTGCGCAGCGGCGGCGTCGGGGTCCGCGAAATGAAGCGCCTGGCCGAAGCCCTGCGCCTCGACCAGCACCGGGCCGGCCTGCTGCTGGAGCTCAGCGCGCTCTCCGGCCTGCTGCGCCTGGATGTGGATTCGTCCTCGTGGGTGCAGCCACCGCAGCTGGAGTGGCTGGTCCTTACACGCCAGGAACAATGGCTGTGGCTGGTCAACGCCTGGCTCGCGAGCGAGCGGGTGCCCTCGCTGGTGGGCCAGCCCGTGACCGGACCCATCGGCGCGTCCGCCGCACACCGGGCCCTGGCCGGGACCACCGTCAACGCCCTGTCTGCCGAGGCGCAGCGGCCCGACGCCCCGGTGGTCAGGAAGCGGATCCTGGAAATATTGAACGAACTCACCCACGAGGCGGGTGCAGCGGACGGCACCGCCCCGGTCCTGGACGCGGCAGCGGTGCTGCAGCGGGCCGAATGGGCGCAACCCCGGATGGCGCGCCGCTTCAGCTCCCTGATCAAGGGCGTGCTGGCCGAAGCGGAACTGCTAGGCCTGATCGGCTCCGGCGCGCTGAGCCAGCTGGGGGGCGCCATCGCGGATGACAAGCCCGAAGGAGCCCTCGGTATCCTGGGCGAGCACCTGCCCGCCGCACTGAACCACGTCCTCCTCCAGGCGGACCTCACGGCGGTTGCCCCCGGATACCTGGCGCCGGAGCTAAGCGAAAAACTCCTGCTGATGGCCGACGCCGAGGGCCAGGGCCCCGCCACCATCTACCGGTTCTCGACGAACTCCATCAGGCGCGCGCTGGACGCCGGCCACGACGCGTCCAGCCTCCTGGGTTTCCTGCGTGAACATTCAGCCACGGCCGTTCCCCAGCCCTTGGAGTACCTTGTGGAAGACACGGCGTCCCGGCACGGCCGGCTCCGCGTGGGAACGGCGGCCAGCTTCATTCAGAGCGACGACGAGGCCGCGGTGCTGGAGCTGGCTGCCGAAACGAGGGCGGCCAGCCTGGGACTGGCCCGCATTGCCCCCACCGTCCTGATCTCCACCGCTCCGCCGCGCGAAACTGCCCAGATCCTGCGCGGCCTGGGCCTCTCCCCGTCGGTGGAGGAATCCCACCCTTCTGTGGTCCGGCTCCGACGTACCACCAGCGCCCCGGGCAGCGCCCGGCCGGTCTACACCGCGCCGCGGACCGCGCCCGCCGAGGACGACGTCGACACCCAGCTGGCCGTCCTGCGGAACGGCCGGACGGCCACCAACGGTACGCATCCGGGTTCCGGCACTGGCTCCGGCGATGCGTCGACCCAGCTCGGCCTGGAGACCCTGGAGCGGGCCATCCGGCTCAAGCAGTTGGTGAGCATGAATGTGGTGGATAGCCAAGGGAATTCCAGCCTGGAGACAGTTGTTCCCCTTTCAGTAGGCGGCGGCCGTGTGAGGGTATTCGATCCTGCCAAGGAAACCGAGCGTGTACTCTCCGTCCACCGCATTATCGATGTCGAAGCCGCAGAGGAACTGCACCAGTGAAGGATTTCCCCGCGTGAACGACGGACCGCTGATTGTCCAAAGCGACAAGACCATTTTGCTCGAAGTGGACCATGAACTGGCTACCGAGGCCCGCCATGCGATTGCCCCGTTCGCCGAGCTGGAACGCGCCCCCGAGCACATGCACAGCTACCGGCTGACGCCCCTGGGCCTGTGGAACGCACGCGCCGCCGGACTGGACGCCGAAAAAGTCCTGGACACCCTGCTCAAGTACTCCCGGTTCCCGGTGCCGCATTCACTGCTTATTGACGTCGAAGAGACCATGTCCCGGTACGGCCGGCTGCGGCTCGAGAAGGACCCCCAGCACGGTCTGGTGATGCGCACCGATGATTATCCGGTGCTGGAGGAAGTAATCCGCGCCAAGAAGATCCAGCCCTTGCTGGGCCCGCGGATCGACGGCGAAACCATCGTGGTCCACTCCTCCCAGCGCGGCCAGCTCAAACAGCTGCTCCTGAAAATCGGCTGGCCCGCCGAGGACCTGGCCGGTTACGTGGACGGCACACCCCACCTGATTGCCCTGAACGAGGACGGCTGGAAGCTGCGTCCCTACCAGCAGATCGCCACGGAAAACTTCTGGGCCGGCGGCAGCGGCGTGGTGGTGCTGCCCTGTGGCGCGGGAAAGACCCTGGTGGGTGCCGCAGCCATGGCCACCAGCTCCACCACAACGCTCATCCTGGTGACCAACACGGTGGCCGCCCGGCAGTGGAAGGACGAACTGCTCAAGCGCACGTCCCTCACGGAGGATGAAATCGGCGAGTACTCGGGCGCGGTCAAGGAGGTCCGACCGGTGACCATCGCCACCTACCAGGTGCTCACCACCAAACGCGGTGGCCTCTACCCGCACCTGGAGCTCGTGGACGGCCATGACTGGGGCCTAATAATCTACGACGAAGTGCACCTGCTGCCGGCTCCGATCTTCCGCATGACCGCCGATCTCCAGGCTCGCCGCCGGCTGGGCCTGACAGCGACCCTGGTCCGGGAGGACGGCCGTGAAGGCGAAGTCTTCAGCCTGATCGGGCCCAAACGGTATGACGCGCCCTGGAAGGACATCGAGTCCCAGGGCTACATCGCACCCGCGGACTGCGTGGAGGTCCGCGTTGACCTGCCCCGGGACGAGCGCGTGGCCTACGCGATGGCCGAGGACGCGGACAAGTACCGGCTGTGTTCGACGTCGGAGTCCAAGACCCTGGTCGTAGAACAGCTCGTGGCCAGGCACCAGGGCGAGCAACTGCTGGTGATCGGGCAGTACATCGACCAGCTGGACGAAATTGGCGAGCGCCTCAAGGCCCCGGTCATCAAGGGCGATACCTCGGTCAAGGAACGGCAGAAACTCTTCGACGCCTTCCGCGCCGGTGACGTGCATACCCTGGTGGTCTCCAAGGTGGCCAACTTCTCGATTGACTTGCCGGAAGCCTCGGTGGCCATCCAGGTGTCGGGATCGTTCGGGTCCCGCCAGGAGGAAGCGCAGCGGCTGGGCCGGCTGCTCCGCCCGAAGAAGGACGGCCGGGCCGCGCGCTTTTACTCGCTGGTGGCCAGGGACACCCTGGACCAGGATTTTGCGGCCAAAAGGCAGCGTTTCCTGGCCGAACAGGGGTACGCCTACCGGATTATGGATGCCAAGGACTTGAACCAGCCCGGGTAGGACTAAGGGCTCAGGTAATGCCTCGGGAACCGTCACGTTCGGTAGTGCCGGTGCGCGGATCAAACTGGGGCCGCTGGTAGGCCAGTTCCCCACCGCTGCGGCCGCCGAACGGCCTGCCGTGATCGGCAAACTCTTCCCGGAAGAACGCCACGCACCACTGGCCCAGCTTGATTCTGGCGCCGGTGCGAAGCACGGAGGGACCGGACCGGTTTACGCTGCCGCTCACTGCACCATGCGGTACCAGGACGTATTCGTCATTCTCGTCGTGCTGGATCTGTGCGTGCACCGGATCCAGGCCGGAGAGCTGCAGATCCGACCCCGAAGCAGCGCCAATGCTGAAGGTCTCCTGGTCCAAAGTCACTTCCCGGGGGATCTGGCCGGTCCACTGGGCGGCGTCCTGCACGAAAATCAGCCTGGGCCGGCCACTGCCACGGGTGTGATGCGTGGTGGTGACACGGCGCGTGATCTTACGCTTGACCGTGGGAATCAGGGGCAGCGGGGTCTCGGGAGGAAACAGCGGGAACGCCCGGGACTGGCGTTTGCCTCGCCTCCCTAAGGGGACCAGGGCGCCGAGCTTTCCCAATTTGATGTTCGGCGACCGGGTGACCAGCCGCTGCGACGCCGGGCTGTGGACCGCGCCGAGGCTGACGATGCTTCCGTCCGGGCCGTTGACGGTGATGCTGAGTCCCTCGCCGGAAAGCATCTTGGCGAGAGGACGGATCTCTTTCAGCGAGGGCATCGATCCCGCGCTGAAACCATCCAGGCCGTCCAAGGTTATGGTGACCGCCGTTCCCGCCGCCCGGGCGCTGCCGCGGGTGACGGCTCCGGATTCGTCCGTATAGGAGAAATCCAGATCCATGTCCAACTGGTATCCGGTCACGGCGGTTACGAGCGGTTCTGGTCGGATCCTGCGGCGTCCCTGTCACTGGTGGTGACCCGAAGGCTACCGTTGAGCTTCCACGTGGCACGGGGAGCGTCGGGGCCGATGTCCCGCGGGACCTCTACGGTCATGTCGACGAACTGGTAATTGATGGCTGCGCCCTTGCCGGTGAGATAGGACCACATCTCCTCTGCCAGGTCTGCCCAGTCGCGGATGCTGCGGTCGGTCGTGGCGGTATTCTCGGACGCGTTGAACTCAGTCATCTTGGTAACTCCCCTTAGGTTGCAGTGCAGTAGTTTGATACTGATTAGTGCGGCAGAATCCGCCTCCGACGGGCCCAATAGCCCCACTGTATTCCCGGCTCACACGCAGGGGAACCCAAAGAGCAAAAAACGTTTCGGAGCCAAAATTGGTTCCCGACGCCGTCTACAGTGCTTCCTGCCCCTTGCCGCCTGTCCACTGGCCAGTCGAGCCAGCGCCTGCGCGTGCGGATTGGCCGGCTGCGGCGCAAACTGGAGGAATGAGCCCGAACATCCGACCAGTCATTCCGCTCCCCGGCCAGGAATCGGTGTGGGACTACCAGCGGCCGCCCCGCGTTGAACACAGCGTCGAAAAGATCCGGATCTTCTGGGGCGGTGAGCTGATCCTGGAAACGGCGGACTCGGTCCGCGTATTGGAAACCAGCCACCCCCCGGTTTACTACCTGCCCCGCTCAGCGTTCAGGCCAGGTGTGCTCGAGCCGGCCTCGGGGAGCAGCTTCTGCGAATTCAAGGGCACGGCGAAGTACCTGACCGTCCGCGCCGGCGGAGCAGTGGCCGAAGAAGCCGCCTGGTTCTACCCGGAGCCAACGGCAGGGTTTGAAATCCTGGCTGACCGAGTGGCCGTCTACCCCGGCCGAATGGACTGCTGCGAGGTCGACGGTCAGAGGGTGCGACCGCAGGCAGGGGGCTTTTACGGCGGCTGGATCACCGACCGTGTGGTGGGGCCGTTCAAGGGTGGACCGGGAACCCTCGGCTGGTGATGCCGAGTTCTGCCCTCTCCCGGAAAGCACAGTAAACATCCAGAAAACTCCCAGTTTCTGGGAGCATGATGGGAGCATGAAGAAGACCGGTCCAGAAGCCAAGCTGCTCGTTGTCGATGACGAACCCAACATCCGCGAGCTGCTCTCCACGTCCCTCCGCTTCGCCGGATTCGAGGTGGTTTCAGCCGCAAACGGGCGGGACGCCCTGGCAGCGGCCGAGCTCCACGCACCGGACCTGGCCGTGCTCGATGTCATGCTGCCGGACATGGACGGCTTTACCGTCACGCGCAAGCTCCGCGCTTCCGGTAAGCACTTCCCCGTGCTGTTCCTGACCGCGAAGGACGACACCGAGGACAAGGTCACCGGGCTCACCGTGGGCGGCGACGACTACGTCACCAAACCTTTCAGCCTCGACGAGGTGGTGGCCCGCATCCGGGCCGTTCTCCGCCGCACCCAGCCCCTGCTCGATGACGACGCCGTCATCCGGGTTGATGACCTGGAACTCGACGACGACGCCCACGAGGTGCGCCGCGGCGGCACAGTCATTGAGCTCTCTCCCACTGAGTTCAAGCTTTTGCGGTACCTCATGCTGAACCCGAACCGGGTGCTGTCCAAGTCCCAGATCCTGGACCACGTCTGGGAGTACAACTTCAACGGGGACGCTTCGATTGTGGAGTCCTACATTTCCTACCTGCGCCGCAAAGTGGACATCGATCCGGACGCACCAGCCCTGATCCAGACCAAGCGCGGAGTGGGCTACGTGCTCCGGACGGCAGAGAAGCGCTGACCTTGCTGCAGCGGTGGAAGTCGGCCTCCCTGAGGTCCCAGCTGGTCGCCATCATCATGGCGCTGCTGATTGTTGCCCTGACCGCCACGGGCGCGGGCACCTTGACGCTGCTGCACAGCTACCTCGTGGGGCAGGTGGATGACAAGCTGTACGCCGCCGTCGACGTCGCCAGCAAGCAGCGTTCATTCACGCCGCTGCAGACCGCCACCAACCCAATGGTCCCCACCGACTATTCCCTCATACTCTTCACACCCGGCGAGCAAGCCGAGCCGTTCGGCGGCGATCCCCAGAACGGCCCCGACATCAGCAGCATTTCCGTCGAGGAAGCCCAGCAACGCGGCACCCAGCCCTACCAGGTCCGGGGCACTGAAGGCCAGAACTGGCGTGTGGTGGCAGTGACCGTCCTCAACGGCGGGCGCCTTGCCGTGGTGGTCATCGGCTTGCCCCTGCAAAGTGTGGACGACGTCCTGCAGCACGTCACCCTGGTGATCTGCGGCGTCGGCCTACTGACGCTCCTGCTTGCTTCCCTGATCGCCAGCTGGACGGTCTCCCGGTCCTTCCGGCCCTTGTCCAGGGTGGAGAAAACCGCCGCTGCTATCGCTGCCGGTGACCTGTCCCGGCGCGTCGAGATCGAAAATTCTTACACCGAGGTGGGACGGCTTGGAAACTCGCTGAATGCCATGCTCGCCCACATCGAGTCGGCTTTCGCCGGAAGGACCGCTTCGGAAGCCAGAATGCGCAGGTTCGCCGCCGACGCATCCCACGAGCTGCGCACACCGCTCGTGACCATCAGGGGCTTTTCCGAGCTATACCGGCACGGTGCTCTGGCCACCGACCATGACGTGGCCACTGCCATGGGCCGGATCGAGAGCGAGGCCAAGCGGATGGGCTCCATGGTGGAGGATCTTCTGCTGCTGGCGCGCCTGGACGAGCAGCGTCCCCTGCAGAAAAGACCTGTTGACCTGCAGCTGGTCGCCCATGACGCTGTTGTGGACACGCAGGCAAGCGACCGCACGCGTCCCATCTCGCTGATCGGGCTCGACGGCGGCCCCGCGGTTCCGGCGCCCGTACTCGGGGACGAGGCAAAGCTCCGCCAGGTGGTGGGGAACCTGGTGGGCAATGCGATGCGCTACACCCCCGAGGGCAGCCCGATCGAGCTCGCCGTGGGCGTGCGGCCTTCCGACGCCGGGCAACCCCTCGCCGTGGTTGAGGTCCGGGACCACGGCCCGGGCATCTCCGCAGAGGACGCGGCAAAGGTTTTTGAGCGCTTCTACCGGGCCGATACTTCGCGGACCCGCGAAACCGGCGGCAGCGGGCTGGGGCTCGCGATTGTGGCCGCCATCCTGGGGTCGCACGGAGGTTCGGTCCGGGTGGAAACGACCGACGGCGGCGGTGCCACCTTGGCGGTCAGCCTGCCTGTCCGGGTCGAAGCCCCAGAGGACGGCGAGCGGGCCGGCGAAGGCGCTGCCCGTCCCCAGTTACGCGGCCCCGCCGGCGACGGCCAGGACCACGGCAGTGTGGTCCGCACTTAATTAAGTGAACCCGGGCGCCGGTGTGGTTGGCGGCCACCACCCGTTATCCACATACAGCCGGAGACCGTGGCGGGCCCACCCTACGCGTCCGTAGGCTCGGTGCAGTGGCCCGGAGCAGCCGGGCGGGCAGCGGACGCTGTCCCACTACATCGAGAGGCATCAGCCATGAGCATCATTTCCGTCGATACCGACCTGCTCCAGCTCAAGTCAGCGAACGTCAAAGCAACAGTGGACCGGATCAGCGCCGACGTCCAGGCCATGAAACGGGGTTTGGACGAACTGCAGGCAACGTGGAGTGGCTCCGCGGCCAACAATTTCCAGTCCCTCGTCACGGAGTGGACCCTGACCCAGGGCAAGGTGGAGGCGTCACTGGCGTCCATCAACTTGGCTTTGGCATCTGCGGCGAACACTTACGCCCAGGCCGAGCAGGGCAATATGCAGCGCTTCAGCTGAGGCGGTCAGGCTTCGGGTGTCCCCTGATGGAACCGGAGCCGCCACCTGCCGCTGTCGAGGACCCACAGTGAGCTGCGGAGGACCGTGCCCGAGCGCGAGAAGCTTCGGTACGTCAGCAGGACCGCGCTGGTGCCGATACGGTCGGCGCCCAAGATTTCCAGCTCCGTGTGGAGTCCCGGGTCTTCCTCCAGTGCCATCATCATGGCATCCCGGGTCCAGACCCTGCCCGAGCTGCCGATTTCCATAAAGTCGGGGTGGAGGAGGACGCCGGTGCGGCCGATATCGCTCCTGGCGTCCGGCCCGGCCAGTTCTCGTTCGAGGGCCTCGACGATCGCCTCGGGGCTGGGTTCGGTTCCGGTGTCCTCCGCTGCGGTGAACACGCCGGTCTCCAGTTCACTGAAGAGGTCCGGCTCTTCGTATGGCGTCTGTCCGAAAGGGTTCTGCTGGGCAGTGTTCTTTTGGGCAGTGCTCTCTTGGCGAGTGTTCTGTTGGGCAATGCTCTGTTGGAGAGTGCTCTGCCGGGCACGGCCCTGTGCCGACGGGCCCTGTCCCCCAGTGCCTGCGGAAGCACCGGCGGGAGTGGGAGCGGCCGCGGTGCGGACAGCAGTACTGGCAGCGGGAGCAGAGGCTTGAGCCGCCGCGTGGCTGACTTCAACGGGGGCACCGGCGAAGCCGGGGCCGGAACGGGCTGCCACGCCCTGCTGGTAGGCGGTGGCTGCGGCACGGGCGCGCACGTCCGCTGCCTCGTTGAGGTCGTGGCCGGCGTGGCCCTTGACCCATTGCAAGATGTATTTGCGGCCCGCGAGTTCCCGGTCCAGTTCCTTGAGCAGCTCCACGTTCAGGACGGGCTTGCCGTCGGCTTTGCGCCAGCCCTTCCGTTTCCAGCCCGGCATCCACTTGGTGATGGAGTTGATGACGTACTGGCTGTCGCAGAGGACCCGCAGGTCTTCATCCGGCACGTGGGCGGTGGCGCGGAACAGGTCAAGGACGGCCATCAACTCACCCTGGTTGTTGGTGCCGTGCGGCCATCCCCCTGCGCGCCAACAGTCGTCGTTGACATACCATGCCCAGCCGGCCGGGCCCGGGTTTCCTAAAGCCGAACCGTCGGCTGCTGCTGTAATCGTCACGGTTCCATCCTGCCAGAGTTGAGCTGCGCACCTGTGCCGGGCCCGGACCGTGATGCTCTATCAGGCTTGGTTCTTAAACGGGACCTTTAGGGGCCAAACCTGATAGGGCATCGCGAGTTAAAGGCCGACGGCGGCCCCCACCGTTGGTGAGGACCGCCGTCGTGCGTCGTGCTTGGGGCAACTAGGGGCTAGAAGCCGCCCATGCCGCCCATGTCGTCGCCGCCACCCATGGCCGGAGCGTTCTTCTCCGGCTTATCGGCCACAACAGCCTCGGTGGTGAGGAACAGGCCGGCAATGGAGGCCGCGTTCTGAAGTGCAGAGCGGGTCACCTTGACGGGGTCGTTGATGCCGGCAGCCAGCAGGTCGACGTATTCGCCGGTTGCTGCGTTCAGGCCGTGGCCTGCAGGCAGGCCGCGGACCTTGTCCACCACAACGCCGGGCTCGAGGCCGGCGTTGAAGGCGATCTGCTTCAGCGGGGCGTCGATGGCAACGCGGACGATGTTGGCGCCCGTTGCTTCGTCACCCGTGAGGTTCAGGTTTGCGAACGCCTTGGCGCCGGCCTGGATCAGCGCAACGCCGCCACCGGCGACGATGCCTTCTTCAACAGCAGCCTTGGCGTTGCGGACAGCGTCCTCAATGCGGTGCTTGCGTTCCTTGAGCTCAACTTCGGTTGCGGCACCGGCCTTGATAACTGCAACGCCGCCGGCCAGCTTGGCCAGGCGTTCCTGCAGCTTCTCGCGGTCGTAGTCCGAATCGGAGTTCTCGATCTCGGCACGGATCTGGGAAACGCGCCCAGCGATCTGGTCGGCGTCGCCGGCACCTTCAACGATGGTGGTCTCGTCCTTGGTGACAACAACCTTGCGGGCGCGTCCCAGGAGTTCCAGTCCCGCGGTCTCCAGCTTGAGGCCGACTTCCTCGGCGATGACCTGGCCGCCGGTGAGGACGGCGATGTCGGCCAGTTGGGCCTTGCGGCGGTCGCCGAAGCCCGGAGCCTTGACGGCAACGGACTTGAAGGTGCCACGGATCTTGTTGACGATCAGGGTGGCCAGGGCCTCGCCCTCGATGTCCTCGGCAATGATCAGCAGCGGCTTGCTGGACTGCATGACCTTTTCCAGGACAGCAACGAGTTCCTTGACGTTGGAGATCTTGGAGTTGACGATCAGGATGTACGGATCCTCAAGGACCGTTTCCTGGCGATCGGTGTCGGTCACGAAGTAAGCGGAGATGTAACCCTTGTCGAAGCGCATGCCTTCGGTGAGTTCGAGCTCCAGGCCGAAGGTGTTGGACTCCTCGACCGTGATGACGCCTTCCTTGCCCACCTTGTCCAGGGCCTCGGCGATGAGGGCACCGATTTCATCGTCACCGGCGGAGATGGAAGCTGTGGCCGCAATCTCTTCCTTGGTTTCGATTTCCTTGGCGGAGGCAAGCAGCTCAACGGTGACGGCCTCTACGGCCTTCTCGATGCCGCGCTTGAGGGACAGCGGGTCAGCGCCGGCTGCAACGTTGCGCAGGCCTTCCTTGACCAGGGCCTGTGCCAGCACGGTAGCCGTGGTGGTGCCGTCGCCAGCGACGTCATCCGTCTTCTTGGCAACTTCCTTAACCAGCTCGGCGCCGATCTTTTCGTAAGGATCGTCCAGCTCGATCTCCTTGGCGATGGAAACACCATCGTTGGTGATCGTGGGGGCGCCCCACTTCTTTTCGAGGACGACATTGCGTCCACGCGGGCCGAGGGTGACCTTGACGGCGTCGGCGAGGATGTTCAGGCCCCGCTCAAGACCGCGGCGTGCCTCTTCATCAAATGCAATGATCTTGGCCATAACGGCAGTAGTCCTTTCGGGACAGTCGTTAAGAATGAACCTCACTGCAGTGCCCGCGACGGACGATCCTTCACCGGCGGCCTCTGTATGCCGCGGCTGGGGATCTCACTCCAGCTAGGTATTTCTTTCGCTCCACGGCCGGCACCAAGCTCCGAAACCGGCAGAAACCGGACGTTGCTTTAGCAGTCGGTACGTAGGAGTGCTAACTCAATAATTAGCACTCCCCACGTGAGAGTGCAAGCGAAAGCTTCTCTTTTCCGCTCTCTCACGGCGCGCCGTTCGCCACTGGCGATCAGGCCGCTGCCCGTCCTGCCGCCTCACGTCCGCTGAGCACGGCCCGGTTGTCAGGACCGTAGGTGAACACCATGAAGTTCGCCGAGGTGATATCTCCCTGGGCGTCGAAGGCAATCGGCCCCGATTCGCCGTCGTAATTGATCTTCGCCCCGGACTTCAGGACCGCCAGGCAGTCGGAATACGACCTGCACGGCTTGCCGGGCTGCCCGGCGCTCCCCCCGCCGGAAGAGCCACCGGCGGTGCCACCGGACACCGCGATCAGATTGGCCGCAATGGAGCGTCCGGCATCGTCATCAGCCGTCACCGCCGCCAAGGCCGCCAAATTCACGGCGTCGTAGGCCTCCGCCGCGAATGACAGGTCCTTCAACGCCGGGTTCACTGCCAGCAGCCGGGCCTGGAAATCTGCCGAAACAAGCACCCGGGGCACTACGGTGCGGGCTCCATCAAGGGCCTTTAAGCCGAGTCCGGGCCCGTACTGAGCGAACGCACCGTCACTGAGGATGAGTTTGCTGCCGGACAGCCCGGCATTGTTGAGCTCCTCGAGGGCGCCCTGGGCACCGTCCCGCGCGATCAGCACCACGGCGTCGGGCTTTGCCGCCTGGGCGACTGCGGCCGCCTGTAGCGCAGCACCCGGCTTGAATGCCGAGGTGCTGACCGTTTCCAGGCCGGCGTCTGTAGCGGCTGTCGTCACCGCGGCGGAGACATCCTTGCCGTAAACGCTGTCCTGGTGAATCACGGCAATGCTCTTGGCTCCGCCGTCCTTGGCAAGCTTTACCAGCACGGAGGCCTGGGCGATGTCAGCCGCGGCCGTCCGGAAGTAGTAGCCGCCGCTCTGGTAGGTGCTCAGGGCGGCCGCCGAGTTGGCCGGCGAAATCAGTGGAATCCTGTCAGCGGAGAGGACGTCGATGGCAGCTGCCGCATGGCTGGAATCAGTGGGTCCAATGACCACGTCGGCCTTGGCTGCGGTCAGGTTCGTGGCCTGCGATCCGGCGTCGGCCCCGGCCCCGATTATCAACTCAACAGGTTTGCCCTTGTGGCCGCCGGCGGCGTTGATGTCCTTCACGGCAAGCTCGGCGGCCGCCCGCTGTGAGTCGTTGAGGAAGCTCTGCTCCCCTGCACTGTCCTGTATCAGCCCGATGCGCAAGGCGCCGTCGCCGGAGGCTCCAACCGAGTCCAGCCGGGCGTTGCCTCCGGCGGCACCTGCACAGCCGGCCAGTGCCAGCAGGAGTGCCGCAGCTGTGGCGGTCCGCACAATTGGTGAACGCAGGCTGCGGGATTTCACGCTGCGGGCCGGACGCTTTCGGCCTGCGGGCCTTTCTCGCCTTCGCCGACTTCAAGCTCGACGCGCTGCCCTTCATTGAGGGCACGGTAGCCTTCACCATCGATGGCCGACCAGTGCACAAAGACATCGTCCCCGGAGCTATCCAGGGTGATGAAACCATAGCCTTTTTCGGCGTTGAACCACTTAACGGTTCCCAATGCCATGATGTCCACTCTTTCCGTAGTGCCGACGGTCCACTCCGCTGTGTGCGGCGTTTTACGGACCTACGCCTGAAATCACTCTAGCCACAAGCCGCCCTGCAGGCCGGGCTGCACGGCCGCTCCGGAGCCCAAAAGTTATTCACGCGTAACCGGGACGAGGGTTGCGGGGGGTTACCGGTAGCCCGGCCCCAGGACCACAACTAGGGGGACCTGGAACTCCTGGCTATTGACCAGAGTGGGAATGCCCAGGAGGGTGGCGAGCGCTTCGGCGTTGGGCTGCTGTGCTGCGCCGGAATAGTAGATGGCGGAGTTCTGCCGCGGAGCGCCGGTCCAGTTACCCACGGGCCCCAGCGTCCAGCCGTCATTCCGGACCATCGCGCTGACGCGTCCGGCGAGCCCGGCGGTTCCGGCGCCGTTGTACACGGCAACGCCCTGGGCCTTGTCCAGGACAGCGGCGGGCAGTTCGGTGGCGGACGGCGAGGGCGAGGCTTCGGGCTCAGCTTCCGGGCTCGCCGACGGTTCGGAACTCGGGGCCGCATGTTTGCTTGCCGACGGTGCCGCACTTGCTTCGGGCGACGCAGGCGCTTCCAGGCTCGTGGCGAGTTCACTGCCGGCCTGGGTGAAGCCGAGTTTGGGAAGGATCAGGAAGGAGACCAATCCGATGGCCAGCGCCAAGATTCCGACGGCAAGGATGGGCCAGAGTTTGCGCCGGACCGGCGCCGAGGCCGTGCGGTGGACGCCTTGCCTCGATGCGGTCTCCGGAACTTTGTCGAATTCATCCCGAGCGTATTTGGTCATGGTGCAGAGACATCCTTGCTGATTACTGCTGATGGCTCAGCACGAAGTTGGTCAGGCGTCGGAACCCAGGCGGCGTGCAGTGCGCGCCCGGTGACGCGACGTACGTAGTCTACGCAATCTCTTGACCAGCATGGGGTCGTGGGCCAGCGCAGCCTCGGAATCAATGAGGGCATTCAGCAGCTGATAGTAGTGCGTGGCGGACAGATCGAAGAGTTCCCTGACTGCCTGTTCCTTGGCTCCGGCGTACTTCCACCACTGCCGCTCCAGGGCCAGCATCTGCTGGTCACGCTCGCTCAACGGGGAGTCACGAACGGCGAAATCTGCCAGCAGCGGACTCCGCTCGGAGGGCTCCGCAACGTGTTCCTGAGCAGGCTCCGCCACGGCACTTCCCTTCGCTGGTGAGGTTGAAAATCTCATCCCATGTTACGGCGCAAATAACATCGTTGTCATTTTCGCTTCTCGGATTTTTTGTCCACTTATTCGGGTTTTTAGGTCTCCGATTCGCCGTTATCTGGACAAAAACTCCGAGGGGCGGCGCCGATCCCTGCGAGAATGGGACGGTGTTTGAATCCGACGCCCTGTTTGAGTTCGCGGCGGAGCCGGCTGATGCCGTGGGCTTCGCCGACCTCGCCGCGCTGCCGTTAGCGGCGCTGATGGCTGCCGACTGGGCGGTTGCGCTGGAACCGGTTGAAGCTGAGCTCCGGGACGTCCTCACTTTCCTTGCCGCCGAAGTCGCAGCCGGGCACGAAGTCCTGCCATCGCCGTCGAACGTCATGCGCGCCTTCAGGCTGCCGATGGCTGACGTTAAGGTCCTGATCGTGGGCCAAGACCCCTACCCGACGCCGGGCCACGCGATCGGACTTTCCTTCGCCGTCGACCCGCGGACGCGCCCCATCCCCCGAAGCCTGGCGAATATCTACCGCGAACTGGAGGCCGATCTCGGCATTCCCGCCCGCATCCACGGCGACCTGTCCACGTGGGCCGCCCAGGGCGTCCTCCTGCTGAACCGCGTCATGAGCGTCCGGGCCGGGGCCGCCGGCTCCCACCGTGGCAGGGGCTGGGAGGCCATTACGACGGCGGCAGTCACCGCAGTTGCCAACCGGTGCGCCGCCGACGGCGGCAGACCGCCGCTCGTGGCGGTGCTGTGGGGCAGGGATGCGGAGGGTGTCCTTCCCCTCCTGCCCGGCGCGGCGGTGGTCTCCAGTGCGCACCCGAGCCCGTTGTCGGCCTCGCGCGGCTTCTTCGGCTCCAAGCCTTTCAGCACCATTAATCAGTTGCTGCGGGAGCAGGGCTCGTCCGGCGTAACGTGGGAGCTCCCCCAGGTCGTCTAGCTTAGGGTTACCTTATGAGCACAGTCCCGGCCGCCACGAGCGCAATGAAGTCCACACGTCCGCAGATCGACCTCACGGTGATCCGCCGGGAAGAACTCTCGACCCACATGGTGAGGATCGTGGCCGGCGGCCCGGGTTTTTCCACCTACGTGAACAACAGCTTCGTGGACCGCTACGTGAAGATTGTCTTCCCGCAGCCCGGCGTTGGCTACGCCCAGCCCCTGGACCTGTGGACCATCCGAGAAACCATGCCTCGCCAGCAATGGCCGTTCACACGCACCTACACGGTCCGCTGGGTGGACAACGCCGCCCAGGAACTCGCGATTGACTTTGTAATCCACGGGGACGAGGGACTGGCCGGGCCCTGGGCTGCCGCCGCCAGGCCCGGCGACACCTTCACCCTTACCGGCCCCGGCGGCGCTTACAACCCGTCGTCCGACGCCGACTGGTACCTCTTCGCCGGGGACGAGGCCGCCCTGCCGGCCATCGCCGCAGGCATCGAATCGCTGCCGGCGGAGGCGCGTGGCCTGGCCTTCATTGAGGTGGACGGCGACGCCGACATCCAGCCCATCGATGCCCCGCCGGGCGTCCAGGTCTCGTGGCTCCGCCGCAACGGCGCGCCTGCCGGCACCGGCGATCTCCTTGTATCGGCAGTGGCCGACGCCGACTGGCCCGCCGGCCGGGTTGACGTTTTTGCCCACGGCGAGCGCGGCTACATGAAGGCCCTGCGCGACGTGTTCTATGTCCAGCGCGGCCTCGAGCGGAGCCAAGTGTCATTGTCCGGATACTGGGCCAAGGGAAGGGTGGAGGACGACTTCCAGGCCGAGAAGAAACTCCCCGTAGGGAAGATCTGAGCAGTCTCAGCGCAGCAGGCGCCCGCCCGCGAATAAACTTCGGGCGGCTTAACGCCGCCGGGCCCGGCGCCGCTCGTTGCTGGCCAGGCTGCGTGTCAGTGGACGCGCCAGCGTGTCCCCGAGGACAATGCCGGCCGCCGTGCCCAGGACAATTGCCCCGGCGTTGAGCATCCCCCCCGCGCCCAACAGGATTTCGGATTCCTCGATGGTCAGGACGTACATCGACCGGAAGATGGTCAGGCCGGGCAGCAGGATCAGTGCCGCCGGAACGGCCACCACCAGCTGGGGTGCGCCCATCTTCAGGGCCACCACCCTCGCCAGCAAGCCAATCACGACGGCGGCGAGCGCCGGGGAGAACCGGTCGCCGACGCCGAGCGAACCTGCTCCCAGAAGGACAAAGTAGCCCACCACTCCGACGCCTGCGGTGGGCAGCAGCAGGTCCCAGGAGGTCTGCTCCGTGACGCCGATGGCCATCACGGCGAGGGCGATGAAGATCACCAGGACCCACGCATCATAGGCGGCCGGGAACGTCTGGGTGACATCGATGGCCTGCATTCCGGTCATCGCGCCCACCACAAAGGCCACCGCGATGCCGGCCACAATGGCGCCGAAGGTCAGCAGGGTGGACAGGAAGCGGCCGGCGGCCGTTACGGGGAACCCGTTGATGGCGTCCTGGACGGAGGAGACCAGGCGCCCGGTGGGGAGGAGCAGGAGGATGCCGCCCACCACCACGATCGCCGGCGCATTGGTGAGGCCGAAGCGCCACAACAACAACGCGGTGAGAGTAACGGCGAAGGAGCAGGCCGCCGTCGTAAAGAAGTCCGGAACCCGCCACCGGCCCAGCTGGCGCGCCAACAGGCTGACGCCGAGGTTGGCCACAAAGGCGATGGCCGAGGACGCCGGCCCCCCGCCGAGGACGCCCACGAAGACTGCAGCGAAAACGCCGAAAGCCATGGTGACCATCCAGCGCGGGAACGGTTTGGGGCTGGTGATGGCCTCGTCCAGCCGGCGGATGGCCTCATCGCGGCCCAATCCCCCGGCCACGATGTCGGTGACCAGGCGGTGGACTTTGGCCAGGCCGGCGTAGTTGTTGGTCCAGGACCGCACCACCCGAAGCAGCGCGATGGGCGGCTGATCTTTGGGGGCGTAGTTGATGGCCACCGACTGGTTAGTGATGTCCACTTCGATATTTTTCAGGCCCAGCGCCGCGGTAACGGCAATGATGCTCGTCTCCACCTCCAAGGCGCCCGCCCCGTACCGGAACATGGTCTCGGCCAGGTGCAGGGCAAAGTCCAGGGTCTTGCGGGCGGAAGTGTCCACGCCGCCCACCTGGATCATGGGGTTGGCGTAGGGGCTCCCGGCGAGCCTGTCCACGATACTCAGTGGCGCCGTCGGCGGATTCTCCCCCTGGACCAGGCGCCGCAGCATCCGTTTGGCCGCCGCGTCCTGGCGAAGCTGGGAGGGCGACAGGGGCTCTGTCTTGGGCAGGCCGTCACTATGGGGCTTGCCTCGGGAATGTTCAGGACGTTTGGTCACGTTGGTCCTCCTCCCTATATGACGCTTGGTGGGTTGGTGTTATGCCTGCCGCTTCCGCGGCAGTTTGCCGAGCAGGATGCGGGCTGCGGCGACAGCTGCGCGGCCCAGGCGGTTGGCCTGGAACGCGAAGGGCCGCACCGGCATCACGAAGTCGCCAAGCAATTGGACCACGTCCCCGCCGAAGCCCTTCTTGAACTGGTAGCCGCCGTGGCCTTCCTCGTCCTGGCCCTCGATGCCAAAAGTGCCGTAGAAGTTGTAGCGGGCGTAACCCTTCTCGAGTCCGTGGAGCATCATGCCCCAGTACAGCGAGGTGGCGCCGTTGAAGTAGATGTAGTCCTGCTTGGTGCCGCCGATCACGCAGACTACTTCGTCGGCGTAGCAGACAAAGTGGATGGCGGCCACGGTAGCGACGCCGACGGAATCCGGGAACCGCTCAATGTCCTTGAGGCTGCGCTCATAGCTGTCCGCGAGGTCCTGGACCACCTTGAGTCGGTTCGCTTTCTTCTTGCTGCCGGTTTCCTCGATCTCGCGGCGCAGTTCGGCAGCGGACGCGGACTCGGCTTCAAGCCGTTCGGTGATGGACTTCCGGTACGCGGGAATGTCGATTTTGGCCATCATGAGCTTGGTGAACTCGGGCGAGGTGGTCCGCAGGAGGTGCTCGTAGTATTCGCGCTCCCGGTAGACGAAGCCCTTCTCGTCCCCGGCGGTGCTGAGCGCGTTGTAGAACTCATCCAGGGTCGCCAGAGTGGCTTGTTCCAGGAACACGCCGTTCTTCTCGGCCTTGCGGATGGCCTTGCGGGTCCGGTAGCTGGTGCTCATGATCAGCTCCTCGGAGTCCTTGATGCCTTCGAGATTCTTGATGAACATCCAGTTGACGTTGACGAAGTCCATCTCCGAGCCCTGGTGTTCAAAGCTCAGGCGCCCCAAGTCGGCCACGAGCGGCCTGTTGTCCGTTAGCTCGGGGTGCTCGGCGCCGTCTTCATCACGGGCGATGTACGTCAGGTTCGGCGAAATCCGCAGTTCAGCGGCCTTGCGGCCCGCGGCGCGTTCTTTGAGAAGCCCGACGACGTCGCGCACCAGAGCCGCGTCCGTGTAGTCCATGAGGGGGCCCTTGGCGCACTCGCACACCGTGTAGCCCCACCGGGTGGTGGTGTAGTTCAGTTTGCCGGCGGCCACCAGTTCGCCGTCGCGCCTGACACCGAACAGTTCCACAGCCTGGCCGCGGGCACGCTGGAACCTGGCGAAGTCAACGGACTGGATGAAGCTGTTCTGCGGGTGGCTGAGTGCGAAAGTCTCGAATTCCGCATCGCTGAGGACGCCGAGCTGGAGCCCGGCTTCTGCCTTGGTTGGATTCACGGAAGTAACCTCATCTGTGGCTGCGCCGCCGGGTGGGGCATGCGCTGGCATTCGTGGTGGGCGGTGGTGTGTGTTGCTAGGGCGCTGTCAGTAGAACTGCTGGCCGGTGCGGGCGGTTTCGAGCCGGCGGAAGATCCGTTCCGCACCCTTGACCCACAGGGCGTACCGGACCGGGGCCAGGACGAAGTCATGGCAGCCGACGAAGTCCGTGACCGTTTTGGTGAAGCTCGTTTTGAACATGCCCATGCCGTACAGGTGATGGGCCTTGTCCTTGATCTGGGCCGCCGGCGGGGTCCCGCAGAAGTCGTACTCGGTGCAGCCGAGTTCCTGCATGCGGCGGATGGCCGCCCACTGGACCAGATGGGAATCGCCGTACTGCTTGCGGTTCTGGGTGGAGCCGCCGTCCTTGTAGGTTGCCTTGGCACCGTAGTTGATCACGAAGGCACCGACGCTGGGTTTGCCGTCCTCCTCCACGAAGAAAAACCGGCCCAGGCCGCGGTTGCAGAACTCATCCCAGAATTGGGCGTAGTACTCGTAGCTGCGCAGGGGCATGGAACCCTTGGCATTCACGGTGTCCGCCATGAGCTCATAGAGTGCCCGGTACGTTTCCGGGCTGCTCTCGCGTTCCAGCACCTCGCAGCCTTCGCGTTCGGCGCGTCGGATCGCGTTCCGGGCGCGGGACGAAATGGCGCGGAACACCTCGTTATCCGGTGCGGCGGTGTCCAGCAGCGCAGTGGAGTCATTGGACTGGATGTTGGGTGCCTTCACCAGACCGGCGGCCGCGAGCTGTGCCTGGACTTCCGGCGAGGAGATGATGTCCGGTTCAATCTTGATGCTGAACACGTTGAGCTTGCGGCTCCGGGCGAACACGGCGCAGGCATCCAGGGCTGGCTTGAGGTCGGCGACCGATTCAAGGTCCGGCCCCTTGATCAGGTACCAGAGGCGGCCCAGGACGGGGAACTTTTTCTCCAGGACCAGGTCGTAGCTGGACGTTCCGCCCGACTCCAGGACAAGGAAGCGGACACTCCAGCCGCTGCCCTTCTTCACGGCCGCGTAGGCCGCAGACTGCAGCATGTTGCCGCCGCTGGGGTTGGCGGTGACGTGCTTGTCCCAGTTCTCAATTTCCTCCGCTGTGGCAAAGCGGGCGGTGAATTCTCGCAAGGGGGCAGTGTCCAATCTCAGGGTTTTGTTCGCGGTTCTGTTCTCGTGGCTGCGTGCGGACATGTAGCCACAAGTCTAAAGCCTGATCCGGTGCGGCCGTTCCAGCAGGGCCCGTGGCGGCTTGACTCGCAGGCCCCGCTTCGCAAGGGTTGACACATGAAGTTACGCCCGGAAAAGTCCGTCGAGAGGCACAGGGATGCCAGCCTGAAACGCGGGCCCGGCGCCCAGGCGGTTGCGCTCCTGCTGTTCCTGGCAGCCTCCGCGCTGGTCGCGTGGCTGGGTGCGTTTGCCACCATCAACAACGTCAATGGCTGGTATGTCGGCGCTGACAAAGCCCCCTGGTCGCCACCCAACTGGCTGTTCGGCCCGGTGTGGACAGTCCTCTACACGGCCATGGCGGTGGCCGCCTGGCTGGCCTGGCGCCGCCACAGTCCGGCATCCCGGCCGGCGCTGGTCATATACGGCGTGCAGTTGTGCCTCAACCTAGTGTGGACGCCCACTTTCTTCAGCCTGTATCCGCTGATCGGCACTTCTGCTCTCTGGCTGGCATTTGCCATCATCCTGGCGCTCATTGTGGCAGTGACCGTTACGGTGGTCCGCTTCGGCTCCATCAGCCGGCCGGCCGGACTCCTGTTGTTGCCTTACATCACCTGGATTGTGTTCGCGTCCTCGCTCAACCTTTGGGCCGCGTTGAACAACTAACCCGGTTCCGCAGCGTGGCCCCGCACACAGGAGGGCCGTCGAATTCTGCACCATCATTCCGGTGCTGGGCGCCGCCGCCTACGGATATAGGCGGGCCGCACCAGGGCCCGGCCGAACGATTGAGCAAAATCAGCTGCGGAGCCGCTCCACCGCGGCCAGGAGCACGTCCCCGTCGCCCTTCAGGCCATCCGAACTCGACGCCGGCCCGCCTTCCCACATGGCGTTGAGATACAACCCGTCCCCCATATACAGCACGGCCTTGGCCATCCCGCTGCCAACGTCCGCGGCGATCAGGTCCAGCCACTGCCGCTGGATGGCAGCGAACCGGCGCCTGGCCTCCACATGGGCCACTTCCGCCAGCCGGCTGGCGGCGAGGAAGGAGCGGTCCATCGGCGAGTCGGACCAGAGCGAGGACCGGATGAAGTAGGCCGCCGCGCCTTCCGGCGCCGCTGCCATGAGGGCAAGATCCTCCCCGGCGAGGGAATCCAGACGCTCCAACATGGCTGTGATCAGCGCTTCCTTATTAGGAAAGTGGTACAGCAGGCCGCCTTTGGACACGCCGGCCCGCTTGGCCACGGCATCCAACGTGGCAGCCCGCTCCCCCACGCCGATCAAGAGGTCTTCAAAAGCGTCGAGGACAGCATCGCGGGCTACGGGTTTCCTGGGCATGGCTTCCATCATGCATGGTCGGCACCCCAACACTCGCGGGAGCCATGGAGCTGGCGGCGGGCCTGCCTGCTCCGCTCGGCGAGGGGCTCCGCGCAGCGGCGCGCCTCGCCTTTCATTCGGGCGTCCACATCACTGCCGCAATTGCGCTGGTACTGATGGCCGGCGCGGCGGCCATCAGCGCCGTCGCACTCCGGAAGATTCCGACGGCGGACTAGGCACTGCGGCGCGGCTCCGGCGGGCGCGGCGCGGTCGCACAAGTGGGCCCGGTGACGGAAAAGGTACCGGCACCGGGCCGTCCGTGCGCCACGGCGGGCAAAGCCAAGGCGCGCGTCGGACTGCTACTTCGCGTCGGGCGCAGTGACGCTTGCCGAGGCCTTCATGGTCTCAGCGTTAACCATCCACGCGTACTGCTCCAGTTTGGCGATGAATTCGTGCAGCAGGTCAGCGGTGGTGGGATCCTCTTCTTCCACCTCGTCATGGACCTTGCGCATGGTCCCTACCGCAGCCTCAAGCGCAGCCACGATCCGCTCGATGGCGTCCTTGGTGCTAATGAGACCCTCGGGGAACTGAGCCAGCGAGGTGGACTTGGCCACGGTGGCGCTGCGGCCGTCCGGCAGGGCATGGAGGGCACGCATCCGCTCGGCCATGTCGTCCGCGAACGCGCGCGCGGCATCAACGATTTCGTCCAGCTGCAGGTGCAGGTCCCGGAAGTTGGTTCCCACGATGTTCCAGTGGGCCTGCTTGCCTTGGATGTGCAGCTCGATCAGGTCGGTAAGTACGGCCTGCAGGTTGTTGGTCAGGGTCGGTGAAGCTTTCATGAATCCTCCTCGATTGGTCCAGTAATACCGACGCTATCAGTCCGGCCGGGGCCGTGACATCTGGACAGACACGATTTCTCAGTAAGCTTACTAAGCTGTCCGGCAGCGCCCAAGGGTGGGCTTCATCGCGGCCCTCCTGTACTCCACAGGCAGGAAGTTACCAGCAGGTAGACAAGGCGCGAATTCATGCTACGTTTCACTCGTGACCCGTAACCGGACAGCACTGACCCGCCTCCTCACCCGCCCCGCCGGGAAGGTCACGGTGCCGCGGCTGATCGGCGCATTCGCCCTGGGCGGTTCGCTGGCCTTCGCCGGCATGAGCCACCTCACCGTGGCGCGGCAGGAATTTCAGGCGCAGGTCCCGCCCTGGTTCCCGCTGGACAAGGACTTTGTAGTGCTGGCATCCGGCGTGGTTGAAATCAGCCTTGGCGCCGCATTGATCGCCCTGCGGAAGCGCCGCGTCCCGGTGGGGCTGCTGGCAGCAGCGTTCTTCATCCTGATCTTCCCCGGCAACATCTCGCAGTATATGACGGGGGCGGACGCCTTCGGATTGAACACGGACCGTGACCGGCTCTTGCGGTTGTTCTTCCAGCCAGTGCTGGTCGCGTGGGCGCTGTGGTCCAGCGGAGCGTGGAGGGAACTGCGCACCGCCCTGCGCAAGGGCAGCCGCCCGGCCTAGCTCCGCCGTCGGACTTCACAAAATCCGATACCGCCCATCAGCGGCTGGTTGCTCTGCCGTGAGCGTGCAAACCTGTCGCGAGCGTGCGAGCTTTGCCGTGAGCGCACAAGGCGCCTTGCCCGGAAGGCATCCGGGCAAGGCATCCTGTTGGGGTTTCCCATTTTGTCCTCAACGGCATTTCGTCGGCGCACTGACCGTCACCAGAAGTGCGCTACATCCACCACCAGGCGCGATCCGGAACCAGGGCCAGCCATGGTGAAGGCCCGGAACGGGAGTCGGGCGCGGACGCCCAGGCCGATGCTCGTGTAGCCTTCGAAGCTGCCTGCAGAAGCCACCTGACGGAAGGTCTGGTAGCCCGAAACGTCGGACAGTTCGGCCTTAGCCGCCGGGCTGTACGTGACGTTGCCATTGCTGTCATAGGACGGTGCGTTCACAGTTACCTGGAGGAATGCAGAACCCAGCAGCGGGATTTCAAAACCTGAACCGTCCTGGACCACGACCGGAACATACCGAACCGTGTAGCCGGCAACAGGGCCGTTGAGATCAACCACCATCCTGTCGAAGCAGTAGTGCTGCCCCGTCCGGACATTGGTGACGGATGCGGTGCTCATCGCCGGGTCTGTTTCAGCCAGCGACCCCCAGGCGAGTCCGCAATACGATGTGGCTGCCGAGGCGGGCCCCGGAGCCAGGAAACCCAATCCGACAGCCATCAGAATGACTGTCAGCCACGTGTGAATCTTTTTCATTGTGGGCCACCCTTCGAGTGATTAGGTAGCTCAAGCGTAGGAGCATCGAAGGCCTTTAGGCAGGGTTGTGGCCGCTTCGGCACGGAACCGTTAAACGCGGCTGCCGCGGGTCACGCCGGAGTACTTCGGCGGCGCAATTGGAGCAGAAAGAAACGCTTTTAACACCATTTCTGCACTCCACCGTTACTCGTGATAACGACGCCGGGCCGGCCCCGCCCGGGTGTTCCGCACCAGCCGCCGTGAAGACGCGAATGCCCCGTCGGGCCGGACCTGACGGGGCACTTTTTCACGCTGCAGGGCGTGGAATCTTTCAGCCTTCGCATTCGATGCAGTACTTTATGCCGTTCTTTTCACGCGCGACCTGGGACTGGTGGCGGACCAGGAAGCATGATGCGCACGTAAACTCATCGGACTGCTCGGGAACAACAACAACGGTCAACTCTTCGCCGGAGAGATCGGCGCCGGGGAGGTCAATACCCTCAGCCGTATCGGTCTCCTCGACATCGATGACTGCGGTCTGGGCATTTCCGCCGCGGGATGCCTGCAGGGCCTCCAGTGATTCGGCGGAAGACTCGTCATCCGTCTTGCGTGGAGCGTCGTAATCGGTAGCCATAACGGGGTTCACTTTCGTTGCTGCGCGGCACCATTTCAGGCGCCTCAGTGAAGCAGTTTAGGTCATAAGACCGGTAGTTAAGCAATAGCCCGCGAAACCGGACAGATTCTATTGGCCAGCGCGGGGTTAAGCTGCAGTAGCCAGCATTCCATGTTGGGCCCGGGGGAGGCATCGTGGCCGCCAAACTCAACCGCAAAGCATTGAGCCATGCGCGCAAACTCATTGCGACTGGAAAAGTTGAACGCGATGTCCGCGATGACTGGAGCGAACATGCCCCGTCTGCCGACGACGAAAACGCGTACATCGCAGTGAACGCGCCTTCGTCGAAGAATCGCCCACAGGTTAGTCGGCGCCGCGCAGTTGACAGTTCTGCCGGGACACGGTCTACTCATTGTATCTTCAACTAAACCTTCTGATTCGAAGTACGCCCGTCAGGAGCACTATGAGCCTCCCCGATAAACCCAATGCAGCAGAAGTGCTTATCGCAGGCTTCCGGCATGTTGTGGCAACCGCCGGATCAACTGACCCGTCTGCACCACTGGTGGTGCTGTTGCATGGGCGCGGTTCCAATGAGGGTGAGATACTCGGCTTCTTCGGGGCTGACGGCGAGTACGATTCCAGCATGAACCTGACCGACCGCAACGGGAGCCAACCTCACCTCGTAGTGCTCACTGTCAGACCCCACGGGTAGCTCTGGAGCCTCCTGTCAGATTCGAACTGACGACCCCCGCTTTACAAGAGCGGTGCTCTGGCCAACTGAGCTAAGGAGGCGCACCCCAATCGGGGCGTACGCCAGAACGGCGCTAGATAAGGTTAGCCCAAGTCCGCCCGCTCGTAAAAATGGGCCGGCCTCGCCGCAAGGAGATAATGACAATGGCCCGGCCCCGGAGTGAATCCGGGGCCGGGCCATGCAATGTCAGCGACCCGGGCAGATCAGCCCTTTGCGGCGATCGCTGCCTGCAGGAAGTCCGGGAACGGGGTCTGTGCGCTGGCGCCCTTGCCCCACTGCTGGCCGTCAACGAACACTGTGGGCGTGCCGGTGACGCCAATGGCGGCAGCCTGCTTGGTAGTGAACTTCACGAACGGGCGGTAAGTCTTCTCATCGATGCAGCTGTCAATGGGCTTGGCGCCGATGTCCGTGGCCATGGTCTTGAGTTTGTCGTCAGAGATCCCCGCGGAGCCTTCGGCAGGCTGGTTCGCGAACAGCGAGTCAACAAACTCCGCGTACTTTTCCGGGGATTCGTTCACAACGCAGGCTGCGGCGTTGGCCGCGCGCGATGAGTAGTTCGTCGAGGACCGGTTGTCCAGGAAGCCGAGGGCGCGGTATTCCACGGTGATCTTGCCTTCGTTGCGCAGCGTTGTCAGCTGCGCGTTGTACTGCACCTCGAAGTTCTTGCAGACCGGGCAGATGAAGTCCACGTAGAGGACCACCTTCACGGGCTTGCCGGCTTCAGCCTCGGCACCAGGGGCGACGACTTCCGCCGGGACAGTCTGCGGCGGTTCTCCCACGGACGCGGCATCAACGGTGGCCGGTTCCAGCTTCGCCACGTCGGTATTGGCGAGCAACGTAATTCCACCGTTGACGTTGCCGTTGGCCGGCATGGGTCCTTGGTCGGCAACGGGGGCGTTCTGCCGCATGGTTGTGGTCACCACAAGGGCCACCACCGCAAGGATGGCCACCACGGCCACCACAATGCCCCAGCCGATCAGCAGCTTATTGCGCTTGTCCTTCTTCAGCTGGGCCTCGCGGATCAGGCGGGCTTTCTCGCGCGCCTCCGAGGTTCGCTCAGCTTTGGACTTGCGTGCGTCATTTGCGGGGCTCATGTGTTCCTTGGGTCGATTGACATAGGGCGTCCACTCGGTGGCAACTCCACCATTTTAGGGGAGAAACCTGAGAGCTTGCCCCTTCAAGCATTCCGCCCTCAAAACCAACGGACGAATAGCCGCGGAGATTCTCTCCTATTAAGGTGGCTTAAAGCCAAGAACAAACCCAGGGAGCAGCAATGCAAACACCCGTCCAAGAAAAATCACCAGCCGAACCCGAACCCGGCGCGGCCACGCGCGGTCACGGCCCGGCCACAAAGTACGACTTTATGGTGGTGTCCAACAGGCTGCCGGTTGACCGCAGCACGCCGGGTGAGAGCGGCGACGACGGCTCCGGCTGGCGCCGCTCCCCCGGCGGCTTGGTGACTGCCCTCGCCCCGATGATGTCCAAGACCGACGGCGCATGGGTGGGTTGGCACGGTGCTCCGGACGAAACGGTCGAGCCGTTCAGCCATGGCGGCATGGACCTGGTCCCGATCCAGCTCAGCACGGACGACGTGGAGCTCTACTACGAGGGCTTCTCCAACGCCACCCTGTGGCCGCTGTATCACGACGTCATCGCCCCGCCGGAGTTCCACCGGACCTGGTGGGACGCCTACCGTAGGGTAAATCAAAGGTTCGCCGACGCCGTCGTCCGCTATGCCGATGAGGGCGCCACAGTGTGGGTCCAGGACTACCAGCTGCAGCTGGTACCGCGGCTCCTGCGGGAGGCCCGGCCGGACCTCAGGATCGGGTTCTTCAACCACATCCCCTTCCCGCCGCCGGAAATCTTCGCCCAGCTGCCGTGGCGGCGTGCCATCATCGACGGCCTGATGGGCGCAGACCTCGTAGGCTTCCAGCGCCCCAGCGACGCCGGCAACTTCATGCGCTCCGCGCGGCGGTTCCTGGGCGCCAGTGTGAAGCAGCAGCAAGTGCACGTGAAGGGCCACGACGGCAAAATTACGCACATCGCCAGAGCCCAGGCCTTCCCGATCTCCATTGACGTGGCACAGATCAGCGAGCTGGCCCACAATCCGGACATCATCGAGCGCGCTCGCCAGATCCGCCAGGATCTCGGCAACCCCAAGACCATCCTCCTGGGCGTTGACCGACTGGATTACACCAAGGGCATCCGCCACCGGCTCAAGGCCTTCGAGGAACTCCTGAACGAAGGCAAGCTCGCCGTCACGGACGCCACCCTTATCCAGGTGGCCAGCCCCAGCCGGGAACGCGTGGAGCAGTACCGGCTGCTGAGGGAGGAGATCGAGGGTACCGTCGGCCACATCAACGGCACGTATGACACCATCCAGAACACCGCCGTCCGCTACCTCCACCACAGTTATCCCGTCGAGGAAATGGTGGCGCTGTACCTCGCCGCCGACGTCATGCTGGTCACGGCCCTGCGGGACGGCATGAACCTCGTCGCCAAGGAATACGTCACGGCCCGCAAGGACAACGACGGAGCCCTGGTACTCAGCGAGTTCGCCGGCGCCGCGGACCAGCTCAAGCAGGCCCTGCTGATGAATCCGCACGATATTGACGGCCTCAAAGACACCATCATGCGGGCCGTTAACATGTCCCCCCGGGACGCCGCGCGCCGGATGCGGTCCATGCGCAAGCAGATCCTGGAGCACGACGTCGACCATTGGTCAGCTGACTTCCTGGCGGCCCTGAACGAGAAAGTTGTCCGCGATGACTCCTGATCCCCGGCCCGCCAAGGACCCGCTTACCCTGTCTCCGGAACTCCGGGAGGCCGCCCGTCGGATCGCCCGGACGGAACACCTGCTCGTGGCCCTGGACTTCGACGGCACCATCTCCCCGATCGTTGACCGGGCCGGCGACGCCCGCCCCCTTCCGCGCTCCGCCGCGGCGTTTGCCGGGCTGGCCGCCCTTCCGAGGACGACGACGGCTCTCCTCTCAGGACGGGCCCTCGCCAGCCTGCGAGCGGTGGCTTCGCCGCCGGTGGACACGCTGCTGATCGGCAGCCACGGCGCCGAAGCCTGGCTGGGCCCCGACTCCGCGGAACTGACCCTGGATGATGGCCAGCGCCTGCTGCTCGCCGAAGTCCGTGGCGTCCTGGAGGAAATTGTTGAGCAGGCTCCGGGCACGCTGCTCGAAGACAAACCCGCCGGCGTGGTCCTGCACACCCGCCTGGCTAAAGACGATGTTGCCGAGGACGCCGTGGCCGCGGCCCGTTCGGTCCTCCAGGAGCGCAAAGGCGTTTTCCTGAAGAACGGCAAGCGGGTCCTGGAAACTTCGGTGGTGAACGCATCCAAAGGCGAGGGCCTGACGTTCCTGCGACAGATCACCGGGGCCACCGCGGTCCTTTTCGCCGGTGACGACGTCACGGACGAGGACGCCTTGGCACGCCTGGAAGCCGGTGATGTCGGCGTCAAAGTGGGACTGGACTTCACCCAGGCGGAATTCCGGGTGGAGGCGCCGGCCCATGTCGCGGAACTGCTTGAAGCCCTCCTGCAGGAACGCAGCCTGGCTGTGGCCGAAGAGGAACCAGGCCACGCCTGAGATGGCCCAGCATGGCCAACCTCGCATGTGACCTCCGTAACATTTGAAACAATAAGCAATTCGTCTGACATACTCTTGTTTGTGACGTGGCGCACAGAACCGTGCGGCGTCAAGCGATACTCCTCGGCTTCGGCCGGGGAGTACACGGCTGCAATGCCGTGGATAACTGAATTACATGAACCATTCACTACGGATCGTCCGGCACGTACCTGCCGGTGAAGGGACTGATAACTGTGGCTACAGTTACTTTTGATAACGCTACGCGTCTGTACCCGGGCACAGAGAAGCCCGCTGTTGACAAGCTCAACATTGAAATCGCCGATGGCGAATTTCTGGTCCTGGTTGGACCCTCCGGTTGCGGCAAGTCCACCTCCCTGCGCATGCTCGCGGGCCTCGAGGACGTCAATGCCGGCCGGATCCTGATTGGCGACCGCGACGTCACCGACGTTCCGCCGAAGGACCGCGACATCGCGATGGTTTTCCAGAACTACGCGCTGTACCCGCACATGACTGTTGCGGACAACATGGGCTTCGCGTTGAAGATCGCCGGCGTCTCCAAGGAGGAGCGCGCCGAGCGTGTCCGCGAAGCCGCCAAGCTTCTTGACCTTGAACCGTACCTGGACCGCAAGCCGAAGGCACTTTCCGGCGGCCAGCGCCAGCGTGTTGCCATGGGCCGCGCCATCGTGCGTAACCCGCAGGTGTTCCTTATGGACGAACCGCTTTCCAACCTGGACGCCAAGCTGCGTGTCCAGACGCGTACGCAGATCGCCTCCCTGACCCGCCGCCTGGGCGTCACCACCGTTTACGTCACCCACGACCAGGTTGAAGCCATGACCATGGGCGACCGCGTCGCAGTCCTCAAGGACGGCCTGCTGATGCAGGTTGACACCCCCCGCCACCTCTACGACAAGCCCAAGAACGTCTTCGTTGCCGGCTTCATCGGCTCCCCCGCCATGAACCTGCTCGAACTCCCAGTCGTCGACGGCGGCGTCCAGTTCGGCGGGACGGTCTACCCCGTGCCGCGCAATGTCCTCGAAGAGGCCCACGGCAGCACCGTCACCCTGGGTTCACGCCCCGAGGACCTGGAGCAGGCCGCGCAAGGTGAGGGTCTCCAGGTCGAGGTCGATGTTGTTGAAGAACTCGGTGCTGACGCTTACGTCTACGGCCACACCACACTGGACGGCAAGGACCACGACATCGTGGCCCGCGTCGACGGCCGCCGCCCCCCGATGAAGGGTGAGACCATCTACGTCCGGCCGCAGTCGGGCCACGTGCACCTGTTCGACACCAAGACCGGCCTGCGCCTGGGCGACTGACCGCCCCAGTTTACGGTGGTTGAGCCTGTCGAAACCCCGGGCAAAACCAAAGCAATAACGACGGCGGCCCTCCCCCTTAACGGGAGGGCCGCCGTCGTTCGTTCTGGGCACTTTGCCCTTGGCCCCCCGATGTACGGAAGAATTGACCCATGAGCGATGAACACAATGCCCAGTGGCACGACGAGCCCACGGACTACGCGCAGGTGGGCAAACTGCCGCGCATCGAGGCAGCGAGCGCCAAGGATGACAAAAACCTTGCCATCTCCAGCTCGCTCAATATCACCGCTGCATCCGCGGATCCTGAACTTTTGGACCTGCCGTGGCACATCGCACTGGAGGACTGGCCATCGGAAAACCTGGCGGCGCTCCCCCGAGGCATCTCCCGGCACATCGTGCGTTTCGCGCACTTGGGCGGCTCCGTTATCGCCATCAAGGAAACGTCCGAACATATTGCCCGCCACGAATACCACATGCTCCGCAAGCTGGCCCGCCTGGATGTCCCCTGCGTTGTCCCGGTAGCAGTCATCACCGGCCGCACCACCCTGGACGGCCGCCCCCTGAACCCCGTGCTGGTCACGCGCCACCTGAAGTTCTCCATGCCGTACCGCGCGCTGTTCTCGCAGATGCTGCGCAAGGACACCCTGACCCGCCTTATCGACGCCCAGGCGCTGCTGATGGTCAGGCTGCACCTCATCGGCTTCTACTGGGGCGACGTCTCGCTGTCCAACACGCTGTTCCGCCGCGATGCCGGCGCGTTCGCCGCCTACCTGGTGGACGCCGAAACCGGCGAGCTCTACCCCGATCTGTCCACCGGCCAGCGCGAGTACGACCTCGAGATCGCCCGGGTCAACATCGCCGGCGAGCTGATGGACCTCCTCGATGGCGGCCTGATCGAGGAGAAGGTGGACCCCGTGGCCACCAGCGAACTCATCATGGAAAGCTACCGCCGGCTCTGGGCGGAGCTGACGGAGAAGGAATCCTTCGAGCTCGGCGAACGCTGGCGGGTGGCGGCCCGCATCCGGCGGCTCAACGAACTCGGGTTCGACGTCGAGGAATACGCCATCAAGACCACCCAGAACGGTTCCAGCATCCAGCTCCAGCCCAAGGTGGTGGACGCGGGCCACCACATGCGCCGGCTGCTGCGCCTGACCGGACTGGATGCCCAGGAGAACCAAGCCAGGCGCCTGCTCAATGACATGGACACCTTCCGCGCGGACAACAACCCGGGGATGGACGAGGAATACAGCGCGCACCTGTGGGTCAGCCAGGTCTTCGAGCCGATTGTGCGTTCGATCCCCCGCGACCTGTCCCGCAAGCTGGAGCCGGCGGAGGCCGTGCATGAGGTCCTGGAGCACCGCTGGTACATGTCCGAGGAACATTCACGCCACATACCACTCGCGGAGGCTGTGCAGTCCTACATCGATTCCGTCCTGCGCCACCGCCGCGATGAGGCGGCCATCATGCTCAACCCGGATACGGACATGATCAAGATTCTTGAAGTGGAAACCGAGGAGTCCAGGTACGGGGCGGACGAAGCCGCCGAGGAATACCCGGACGTCGACGACTAAGCCAAACCGAGCCTAGATGGCCTTGCCGGGGTTCAGGATGCCGGTAGGGTCAAAGAGTTCCTTGATCCTACGCTGGAGGCCCCGGACCGGTTCCGGCTGTTCCAGACCCAGCCAGCGCAGTTTATACTGCCCGATCCCGTGCTCCCCGGTGATGGTGCCACCCATCTCCAGGGCGGCCGCGACGGAGGCATCCAGGGCCAGGTTCAGCCGCTCCATGGCCTCTGCATCCACTGCCTTGTCCGCGCGGTCAATCCAGAACGTGGGGTGCAGGTTGCCGTCGCCCGCGTGCGCCACCACCTTAAGGTTTACGTCATGCCTGGCAGCCAGGTCTTCGAGCTCGGCAACATAGTCCACCAGGCGTGAGCGCGGCACGGCGACGTCCTCGCCCACACAGTACTGGTCGTCCACCTCGGCGCCACGGCTGTTCCGGCGGAGCTCCACGAGCTGCTCGGCTTCCGCCGTGGATTCGGTACTCACCGTTGCGCCGCCGGCGGCCAGAACGGAACGGACGATGTCGGCCTCCGCCGCAGCGCCGAACCCATCAGTCTGGATCAGGAGCAGCGAACCGCCCCGCGAACTCAGGTCCGAGCCGTGGAGCACGTCCAGCTGTGCCAGCGTGCCGCCGTCGAGCAGTTCCATAATGGCCGGCTGCACACGGGCCCGGCCCACCGCGAGGACACCCGCGGCGGCCTCCCTGAAGCCTGGGTAGAACGCGGCGATGGTCTGCACATCACGGGGCAGGTACTTGAGCCGCACCGTTGCCCCCACCACGATCCCCAGCGTCCCCTCCGAGCCGACGAACAGGCTCGTCAGGTCGTAGCCTGCAACGCCCTTGAATGTCTGGTGGCCAGTGTGGATCAGGGACCCGTCGGCCAGCACCACGTCCAGTGCCAAGACCGAGTCCCTGGTCACGCCATACTTTGCGCAGCGCAGTCCCCCCGCGTTGGTGGCAACGTTGCCGCCGATGGTTGAGGAGCGGAAGCTCGCCGGATCCGGCGCGTACATCAGCCCGTAGGGAGCCGCGGCCTCGTTGAGAGCCGCGTTTACCACCCCGGGTTCGACGACGGCGGTCTCGTCATCGGGGTTCAGATCAAGAATGCGGTTCATCCGTTCCAGTGACAGGACAACGCTGTTCCGGCTCGCGTGCGCGCCGCCGGAAACACCGGTCCCGGCTCCGCGGGCCACCACGGAAATCCCTTGGGCGCCGCACAGCCTGACCACAGCCTGGACATCCGCCGTCGACCGGGCGAAGACCACGGCTTCGGGCAGTTGGAATTCCAGGACCGGGGCCTGGTCCACGGCATACCTGGCCAGCGCTGCCTTCTCGGCGCTGACCTGTTCTACGCCGACCGCCCCCACCAGCTCTTCAACCAAGCTGCCCACGCAGCCTCCCGTCGTCGTCGTTCCCCCCAGTCTAGGGCGACGTACCCTCGAGTGCGTGGGGACAACGTCCGCGGCTCGACCGCGGATGTCCGGAGTTCCCCACCCAGTTCCTGGACAGGTCCAGCACTGCCGTACCGCCCGCATGATCCCTGACTGCTCAGTGCCCGTGGCTTGCGCTGCTGCTAGTTCGCCCCGCCCATGAACCTCACGAAGCGGTCGAGTACTGTGGGCCAGTCCGCGGCGTAGGAGGCACGTGTGGCGGCCGGGTCCTCGGCGCCTTCCCAGCCGTCATGGACCAAGCGCAGTTCCGTTCCATCCGGCACCGCCCTGAAGGCCACCCTCAGCTCGGTCGACCAGAGCGCGGTGGTCCCGGGGTGCCAGGACGCGTGGAAGGACAGGGGCGGCTGCCAGTCATCGAGGGTGCCCCAGACAGCGGTCCTGCCGTCGTCAGCCGTTTCCAGGATGAGGTTCTCTTCAAACTCGACGTAGGAGCCAGCCCCGTACACGCCATGTGATTCCAGCGGCCACCACAAATGGGTGTGGTCCGTGAACCCGGCAAAGGCTTGAGCTACCGGGCCCGGCACCGTCACCGCATAGACGACAGGTTCCAGGCTCGCCGTGGGCTCTGCGGGGACGGCGAGCGCGTCGCCCGAGTGACTGAAAAGGTTATCCATGGACGTCAACTCTACGCGGACCTCCCCCAACGCTCTCTCGCTTGGTGCTGGTTTGGGTGGTTGTGTGGGTGGGTGGTTAACGTGGGAGAGCCCCCGGACACGTGGTGTTCGGGGGCTCTCGACCGGTAATAGTGTTCCGGCGGTGACCT
>NZ_JBEPPJ010000009.1:0-140021 GCF_040547265.1 Arthrobacter sp. UYCo732
TTTTGACTGTGGTAAGCCATATTTTCCCCCAAAAGACGGGCATTTCGTGTTTAAAACGCCGGACCCGATCCCAACCTCATCGGTGGATCAAGGCTTAGAGTCCCAGCCGGCCAGGCCCGCCCCCACCACGCGCCGCTCGTTGCACCGGAGCAGGAGAGCCGGGCGCGGACATCACTTTTTATCCTGTTGGCCGGTCAGCGGTCAGCATGTATCCCATTCCCCGGACGGTGGTCAGGGTCTGCAGACCGAAGCGGCTATCGATCTTGCGCCGCAGATACCCGATGTAAACTTCCACGACGTTGTCGCCGCCTTCGAACGCCGGGTCCCAGACGTTGTCGAGAATCTGGGATTTCGACACGACCTGGTCATGGCTGCGCATCAGGTAGTGCAGCAGGCCATACTCCCGGGCTGTCAATTCAATGAGGGAATCGCCCCGGCGGACGTTGCGGCTGCCGGGGTTCAGTGACAGCGTCCCCAAGGTGAGGGTGACGGGCCGTTCCGGGGCGCCACGGCGGATCAGGGCACGGATCCTGGCGACGAGCACGAGGAAACTGAAGGGTTTTGTCAGGTAGTCATCGGCTCCCAGATCGAATGCGTCCGTCTGGTCGTATTCCCCGTCCTTTGCCGTGAGCATCAGAACAGGTGTCCAGATCAGCCGCTCCCGGAGTTCCTTGAGAACGTCGTACCCGTTTTTGAGCGGAAGCATCAGATCAAGCAGGATCACGTCGTACGGGTTCTCCGTAGCAGCCCACAGGCCGCTGACCCCGTCATGGGTAATGTCGACCACGAAGCCCTCATTAGTGAGTCCGCGCCGGACCGTCTCGGCCAGCATTTTTTCGTCCTCGACCAGCAGCACCCGCATGCCCGGCCCCCTTTCGTTGGTACTTGCAGTATCCCGGACGCCCGTTGAGCGGAACCTGAGAAGCGGCGGAGCGGCTCTCAGTTTTTTCTCAGGGCAGGTGCCGCAAGCTGGTGGCACCCCGGCGCATCAGCGCTCATACCGTCAGGACTGCACCATGGATTCCTCCCCCGCCCGCCGGACCACGATCTTCCCGGGGCTGCAGTCCTGGTGGTGGGTCACCGTGGCCGCGTCCTTGTTCGCCACCACGGCCGCGGCGGGGATGGCGGCGAAGTCCTTCGGACCACTGGCCCCGGAGCTGGGCCTGGACATCTCCCTGAGCCATGGGAGGAACAGTGCGTTGATTGCGGTCAGTGAGGCCATTCATTACGGTCTTGGACCGGCCGGTGCCCTGGCGCTGGTGATAACGATCTGCGGGTACCTGCTCTGGTCCCGCCGTCGCCCGGTTCAGGCGCTGGCGTTCGGCTCCGTTGTTGCTGTCGGGTGGCTGGCCTCAACGGCCGGCAAAATCCTGGTCAGCCGCTCCCGGCCGCCTGCCGAGGCGACCGGAGCGCTGATCGCTGAAACGGGCAACAACAGCTTCCCCTCCGGGCACACGGCCTTCGCTGTCGCACTGGCGCTGGCGGCCGTGCTGGTCCTAGCCCACGGCGCCGGGCAGCGCCTGGCGGTTCTGGCCGCAGGCTCACTTTTCGTCGCGATTGTGGCGTTCTCCCGGATGTACCTCGGGGTGCATTACCTTAGCGATGTGATCGGGTCTGTCCTGATAAGCAGCGCGGCGATCCTGGCATGGCTGCCGGTATGGAATAATCTCGTAGCGCCGCGGATCTCCGGCATTGGCCTGATCCGCGGGTTCGAGGCAAGAACGCTGGGGCGGCAATGACCCCACAGGACCAGCAACCCGGCGGGATATCCTCGTTGAATTTCCGCTCCCTCCGCATCTGCTGAAAGGAATTCCCGTGGCAGCGCCACCGCTGGATTCTGGAACCGTTACCCGCCAAGGGCGTTGGCTGTCCCGGATCGGAAATCTCCGCCGAGCCCCGGTCACAGTAGGTTTTGTCCTGGTCTTTTGGGCCGCGGGCGCACTGTCCTCCAGCCTCATCACCGGCCCGGCCGGCACTCTGCGTCCCAACGTAGCGGCGACAGCGCATTCCCTTCCCGGTCACTGGTGGGCGTTGCTGACCTCCGGGGTGTGGGCGCAAAACCTGGCCGGGTACCTGCTCGGCAGCGCCGTTGTGCTCGTGGTCGGGCTGGCCCTGGAATCCCGGATGGGGAGCCTAAGATTCGCCGCGGCGGCCCTTGGCTCTCAAGTCCTCGGAATTTCTGCCGCTCTCGGGTTCCTCACAGTTGCACAGCAGGTCATGGGGACCTGGACCCAGGAAATGAGCGGGCACATCTTCCTGGGCCCCAGTGCGCTCATGACCGGTGCCGTCATGGCGGGGTCAGCAATGATGCCGACGCTGTGGCGGCGGCGGGTCCGCCTGGTCGTCTTCGCCCTGCTGGTACTCCTGGCCCTCTATAGCGGCGGGTTCGCCGACCTGGTCCGCCTCGGTGCCGCAGGGGCCGGGGCCCTTCTGGGCCCGGTCCTGCACGGCAGGGGGCCCCGGTTCGTCCGCCCTGTCAGCTCCCGGCATGAAGGCCGGGTCCTGATCGCGCTCCTTGTCGCCGTATCGGCCATCGGGCCCGTCGTCGCTGGCCTGACGCCACACGCCGCGGGACCGTTGTCGGTGCTGCGTTTCCTATTCACCAACATTCAGCCCGTGGACCCGGCGACACTCCAATCCCTGTGCGCCGACCCGGGACAAGCGAAGGAATGCGCCGGCGCGCAACTTCAACTGCGCGCCGGCGCCGGCGGGATCTTCATGGCGATCCTCCCGTCATTTCTCTTAGTGCTGCTCGCAGACGGTCTACGCCGTGGACGCCGCTTCGCATGGGCCGCCGCCGTGCTGATCCAGCTGGGTTTGTCCGTGCTGGCCGGGATCACCATCGCCGGAGTCCTGTACCCGGCAGCACCGGACACCGCCGCCGTCGAGGGGATCGGCGCCATCGAAACCGCCGGGTACACGCACCCTCTCGCTCTGGTGCTGCCGCTACTTCTGCCCGTGGTGCTGACCATCGTGTTGCTGATCTCCCGTGGCCTCTTCCCGGTGGCAGCCCCGGCGGGGACCTACCGACAGCTCGCGGCCCGGACCGGAGCCGCCGCAGCTGTCCTCAGTGCCATCTATCTGGCCGCCGGTACTGTCCTGGCCGACGGCTTTACGCCCGGGCCGGGACCGGGAGAACTGCTGGCAGACATTCCCGACAGGTTCCTACCACTGGGTTACATGCTGGATCTCGCCCCGGCGTTCTTCCCGCAAAGCACGCCGGCGGTTCTGCTCTACGAGGGCATCGGCGTCACCTTCTGGACCGTCACAGCCGTCCTGGTCCTGAAAACCTTCCTGCACCCGGCCCCGACCCAACACAATGCCGGCACCGACCGCGCCCGGGAAATACTGAAAACCCAACAAGGCAGCACCCTGTCCTGGATGACAACCTGGCCCGGGAACACCTACTGGTTCTCCTCCACCGGTGAAAGCTTCATCGCCTACCGCGTCATCGCCGGGATCGCCCTGACACTCGGAGTCCCGGTCGGACCCCGGCCCCAGAGTAAAGCCGCGTTCGAGGAGTTCACCAGGTTCTGCACTCGGCAAGGCTGGACGCCGTGCTATTACTCCGTGCCCCAGGAACTGCGCGACCACGCCTCGTCTCTCGGCTGGGACTCAGTCCAGGTTGCCCAGGAAACGATCCTGGAACTGGATGCGGTGTCCTTCCGGGGAAAGAAATTCCAGGACATCCGCACGGCCATGAACAACGCCGCCAAAGCCGGCATCAGCGCCGAATGGACCACCTACGCGACCGCGCCCTTCTCCGTACTGGCCCAAATCCAGGAAATCTCCGAAGAATGGGTGGCCGACAAAAAGATGCCCGAAATGGGATTCACCCTCGGCGGCCTCGACGAACTCATCGACCCCGACGTCCGCCTGCTGCTCGCCATCGATAGCACCCACACGGTCCACGCGGTCGCCTCCTGGCTGCCCGTCTACAACAACGGCACCATCGAAGGCTGGACCCTGGACTTCATGCGGCGCCGCCGCACCGGATTCCGTGCCGGCATCGAATTCCTCATCGCCTCCGCCGCACTCAGCCTCAAAGACCAGGGATACAGATTCATCAGCCTCTCCGGGGGCCCCCTGGCCAGGCTGAACGCGGATGCACCGCCCAGACCTACACCAGCCGGGCCGCAGACCTCCGGAAGCCTGGACCGGCTGCTCAGCTGGCTCGGCGCAACCCTGGAACCCATCTACGGATTCAGGTCCCTACTGGCATTCAAAGCAAAATTCCAGCCACGCTACGAACCCCTCTACATGCTCTACCCCGACGCCGCGGCGCTGCCGGCCATAGCCAACGCCATCACCCGGGCCTACCTCCCCACCATCAACCTCGGTGAAAGCCTGACACTGGCCCGCCGCATACTCCGCCGGCCCACACGCTCCCGCCCCGCCGGACGGCGTCCCACAACACCGGACCGCCCCGGCGCACACGACCGCGTCCCGGCGATAAACCTCCCGGCGCCAACGCCCCCGGCCGGGAGCCGCTCCGGCCAGCATCCGGGTCAAATACCATACCGTCAGCCGCCATCCCGGCCCGGAACACCGGGGAAGAATAAGGAATGACGAATCGAAACCCCCGGATGCCTGCACCTAAAAACACGGCGGCCGCAAGACGGGACAGAGAAAGGACGGACACGGCCATGGGGTCAGCTGATCGAAATCATCCGGGCACAGCCGCCAGCCGTCGTGCGTTCATCCTCTCCGCCGCGCTGACCCTCACCGGATGCCAAAATCCACCCGAGAACCGTACAGACCGCCCGGAAAACGCTACCGCCGGCGCCGGCGCCCCGGCGGGCCTTCCACCAGCCCCTCTCCCTCCGGAGCCCTTACCGTCCCCGCCCGGCAAGGAACAGATCGTGGCAACCTTCACAGGGCAAGCGCCCCTGGCCTGGGGGCTTCAGCTTCCCGGAGTCCTCACCCATCTTCCTCCCGGAAACGCGGGCATCGCTCTGAGCTTTGACTGCTGCGGCGGCCCCGGCGGTAACGCCGTGGACCAGAACCTCATCGATGCCCTGCAAAAAACGGGCACCCCGGCCACATTTTTCCTGAACTTACGATGGATCAGGGCCAACCCGGGACCGGCGAAGTCACTGGCCGAAAACCCGCTGTTCGAAATCGGCAACCACGGCACCCGACACGTGCCGCTCTCGGTCTCCGGCCGCAGCGCCTACGGCATCCCCGGGACCGCCAGCGTGGCCGAAATCTACGACGAGGTCATGACAAACCAGGACGCCATTCACGGTCTCACCGGCAGGGCTGCCCGATATTTCCGGTCGGGAACCGCCTACCTTGACGACGTCGCTGTCCGGATTGTCCATGCAATGGGAATGGTCCCGGTCTCCTTCAGCACCAACGGCGACGGCGGCGCCACCTACCCCGCCGCGGTGGTATTCCGCGAAATCACCGCAGCCAGGGCCGGGGAAATCGTGATCGCCCACGCCAACCACCCGACCGGAGGAACGGCCGCCGGCATCGTCCGCGCACTGCCGGCATTGCGCGCCGCGGGAGTCATCCCCGTGCCACTCACCGATACCTGACCCGATAGACACAACAAGACGCTGCCGGACGAGACTGCCTCATACCGCGGCCGTTCCCACCAGACGTTGGATCACGGCGGGCCCGTCAGTGATTCGGGCCAGAGGCGCTCCAACGGTCCATGACCGGCTTCACGGGCAGCGGCGCGCAGGACAAAGACCACGACAATGACGTCATCGGCGGACCCGCTAACGGGCATCCGGTTCCGCAGATATCTGGCCCAGGTCCAAGTGTGTGTTCATGTCGAGGGTGAATCGTCCGTAAGGGTTGATGTGGGTCCAGAACAACGGGGTGAGACCCCTGTGGTCTTCTGGCTCGAGGAGTTCGTTGAACTCCGGGACCTCCAGCACGGTTTGCAGCATCAACGTGTTGACCAGGACCAGCGAGGATTGGAGCAGGTGCAGAGCAAGCATGGATACCTCGGTCGTTTCCCGGTCCGGGCCGGTCAGATCACGGTTTTTGCCGTAGAAGGGGCGGCTTGTGAAAAAGTGAAATATCCGACGCTAAGGTTTTGCCGGGCGTCGTAGTGGCCTGTATTTGCCGGGCTTGATGTGGTTGGCGCGGGGCCAGGTGTAGTCACCGGTGAGGTTGATGTGTTCCCAGCCCAGGGGTGAGAGGAACCGCAGCAGGTCAGGATCGACGTGGCCGCCTTTGCTGGTCAGGGTGGTGATGGTGCGCTCGAGGTAGACCGTGTTCCAGAGAACGATGGCCGCAGTGAGAAGGTTCAGCCCGCTGGCCCGGTATCGCTGTTGCTCGAAGGAACGATCGCGGATCTCGCCGAGGCGGTTGAAGAACACGGCCCGGGCGAGGGTGTTCCGGGCCTCGCCCTTGTTCAGGCCTGCGGTGACTTTGCGGCGGAGTCCGGGGTCCTGGAGCCAGTCGAGCAGGAAGAGGGTCCGTTCCACTCTGCCCAGTTCCCGCAGCGCGTGGGCGAGCCCGTTTTGGCGGGGGTAGGCGCCGAGTTTGCGCATCATCAGGGACGCGGTCACGGTGCCGGTTCTGATGGACGCGGTGAGCCGGAGGATTTCATCCCAGTGCAAGGCGATTGTTCTTGTGTTGATCGTCCCGCCGATCAACGGTGCCAACGTCGAATGCTCCTGCCCGCTGGTGGGGGTGTAGAGGCGGGTGCCGCCGATGTTGCGGATCCGTGGTGCGAACCGGTAGCCGAGCAGGTGCATGAGGGCAAAGAGGTGGTCGGTGAATCCGGCCGTGTCGGTGTAGTGCTCCTGGATGGCCAGGTCGGACTCGTGATAGAGCAGCCCGTCCAGGACATAGGTCGCGTCGCGGTCACCGACGTTGATGAGTTTGCTGTGGAAGGGAGAGTACTGGTCCGAGACGTGCGTGTAGATCAGCCGGCCGGGCTCGGCGCCGTATTTGGGGTTTACATGTCCCGTGGATTCGGCTTTGCTGCCGGCCCGGAAGCGCTGCCCGTCAGAGGACGAAGTGGTGCCGTCGCCCCACTGTGCGGCGAAAGGGTGGCCGTGCTGGGTGTTCACCAGTTCCGCCAGTGCGGCGCTGTAGGTTTCGTCCCGGATGTACGCTGCCTGGTGGCGGTCCAGCTGGGCGTAGGTGACGCCGGTGCAGGACTCGGCCATCTTGGTCAGTCCCAGATTGATTCCGTCGGCCAGGATCGCGGTGAGCAGCAGCTGCCTGTCCTTGGAGGGTTGGCCGGATTTGAGGTTGGTGAAGTGGCGGGTGAACCCGGTCCAGGCATCGACTTCCATCAGCAGGTCGGTGATCCGGATCCGTGGGAACATGGCGCTTGCCTGGTCGATCAGTGGTTGCGCGTGCGCAGGGACGATCGTCTCGAGCGGGGTGATTTTCACCCCTTTCTCGGTGATTAGTACCCCGGGCAGTTCGTCCTGGGACGCCACCTGGTTGACTTCCTTCAGCCGCTCCTGAAGGAGGGCAAGCCTTCCCTCGAGATAGTGAGCACTTCCGTCGGCCGTGATCAGCGGCAGCTTCCCGGCGGTCTTCATGACCGTGTAGTCGGGGCGGGCAAGAAGGTAGTCGTCGAAGTCGCGGAATTGGCGCGATCCGGCGACCCACATGTCTCCGGAACGCAGCGCATTCTTTAGTTCCGTGAGGGCGCAGAACTCGTAGAAGCCCCGGTCCAGGCCGTCGTCGGTGAAGACCAGCGGTTTCCAGCGGTGCCTGATAAATGAGGTGGGCGCATCGTCCGGGAGCCTCCGGGCACCGGTGGTGTTCAGGGCGCGGATGACGTTGATCGCTGCCAGGAGGTCTTGTGCTGCGGGGGCTGCATGGAGGTCAAGGACTCCAAGGAACGCCGGAGTGTAGCGGCGAAGCGTGGTGAAGTGTGCGCTGACGAGGGCCAGGTGATCTTCGAAGGCCGGCCTGGTCATTTCCTTGGCTTGGGCGATGCTTTCGGCCAGGGATTCCCAGCCGATGGCTGTTTCGATCGCGGCGAAGGGGTCTTCGCCGTTTTCCTTTGCCTCGAAGAGGGCATCACCGAGCCTTGAGTGCATCCGCATCATGGCTGTGACGGTGGATCGGGACGCCAGGGCGGACTGGTTTTGTTTGTTCTGCGCGGTCCGGATGAGACGGCCAATGATCCTGTCGTGCAGTTCGATGATTTCGTCGGTGACGGTTGCCATGCTTTCGGTGGCCATGGCAAAGAGGGTCGCGTACCGGCGTGCCGGTTCAAACTTGGACAGATCCGCCGCGGTCATCGCTGCACCTTCCCGGGCGAGCTTCAGCAATCTGTTCCGGTGAACCAGGCGGCTCGCTGCCCACGGGAGATCAAGGGCACGCCAGGTAGCGAGTCGGTCGATGTGCTCGTTCATCGCCCGTGCGTTGGGACGCAGGGGTGCTTGCCGCAGCCAGCCGATTTCGGTCGATGAACTATCGGGGCGACGGAGAAGCAAACCGTCCAGTCGTTTGCGGTGTTCCACGGACATCTGCTCACACAGGGTGGCGTAAATGTTCCGGTTCGCCCTGGTCAGGGCCTGGGCGCAGGCTCTTTCAATGACGCTGGCCCCAGGCAAAGCGACCTTCTTTGCCTGCAGGAAATCTCTTGCGCTTTCAACCAGGAGCAAGCCCTTGTCGGTTTGAGCAGCGACATCGCCAACGTGCTCCATGACCTGGCGGAAGTCTGCAATGCCGAACGCGGACATGCCCAGATACGCGCGGATCTCCCTGCCGTGCTCCTGCCGCGTTTCCTCACGTTGCCCGTAGTCTGTCCATGCATCGGCGGGGATGACCAGACGGGAGGCCAGCCAGGAAACCAGTTCAGGGGGCACTTGGGTGTCTTCGGCCATCGTGATACCCGGGTGTCGCAGCAGAGCCAGTTGGACAGTGAAGCCCAGCCTGTTCGCGTCTCCGCGACGCTGGCGGATCAACGACATATCCGCCTCACTGAGCGTGTAACTGGCTGCAACGTCCTCTGCTCGTGTGGGTATTGCCAGGATCTGGCCACGCTCGGCAGCCGTGAGTAAAGAACGCAGTGCCACCTCAGAAATCCTTATCTGCTACGCCGGCGTGCCCTGCGGACATGCCGTCGTTCTGATGTGACCTGCAGGACCCACTGTTCATGGTTTGCCGAGGTGCCGGTAGATGGTGGGCCGGGTGACGCCGAACTCCTGGGCGATGTGCTCGACCGTGTGGGCACGTTTGCCGTCGGGGCCTTTTTCTTCATACATTTCGCGGGCCAGCCTGACCTGGCGGGGTCCGAGCTTTGGTTTCTGCCCGCCGGTCCTGCCCCGCGCACGGGCAGCGGCGAGGCCGTCGCGGGTTCGTTCGGACATCAGGGCGTGTTCGAACTCGGCGATCGAGCCGAGGATCTGGAAGAACATCCGGCCGATGGCCGTGGACGTGTCGATGCCCTGGTCCAGGACGACCAGGTCAACACCACGCACCTGCAGTGTGTTGGAGAGTTCGATGAGGTTTTCCAGCGACCGGCCGAGCCGGTCGAGTTTGGTGACGACGAGCTGATCGCCTGCCCGGTTGGCCGAGAGTAGCGCTTTGTCGAGTTCGGGTCTGCGGGCGAGTTTTCCGGAGGCTGTGTCAATGAAGATCTGCTCGCAGCCGGCCGTTGTCAGGGCGTCGTGCTGGGCTTCGGGGTGCTGGTCATGGGTTGAAACCCGTCCGTATCCGATTCGCATTCCCAAAACGTATCAGTAAGCCGGCTGGACGTTACATAGGAGGGTACACGGCAACCATTACAAATAGGGCCGCGCGCTTCCGCGCCTCTTCGAACGCGACTTGGAGTGTATTGCGAACGATCGTAATCGGACACGGCTCCAGACGTCGGGCACACCTTCTGGTTGAACGTCGAATGAACAACGTCGATGGCGTAAGGGCTGGTCCTTGTAATCACGGCCTCTTCGGTCACAGCCGCGGGGGCACGCCCGCAATAGGGGGCTCCCGCGCGGGGAGTATAGTGTGAGCTACATCTCGGTCATGTCGGATGCCGGCTTCCGCGTCGGCCTCGCCGTTGGCGATTAGTTACCGGCTGTTGGCTGGGGGTGCGGATTGGTGTGCACCATGTCTGTTACCGCAATCATGATCGTCTTGGGTCCAGTCACCGAGCGGGCGCGGCTCTGGCTGGACGAACGAGCGGTTTTGGTCTGCGCGTTGGATAGCTGATATGCGCATCATGGTCGCGCTCGGCGGTAATGCGCTGCTTGAACGCAAGGACCGGCCCGACGCCGATGTTGAACGGCACCATATCCGCGAGGCCGCAGCTGCTCTTGCACCTCTCGCTGACGAACACCAACTGATCGTGTGCCATGGCAACGGCCCCCAGATCGGGCTGTTGGCCATGGAGAGCGAAGCGGATCCGTCACTGACCGCGGCTTACCCGTTGGACGCTCTCGGAGCCCAGACGCAGGGGATGATCGGGTACTGGCTTACGCAGGAGTTGCGCAACGCCGGCGTCTTGCGTCCGGTCGTCGCGGTGATCACGCAGACCGTCGTCGACGCAGCAGACCCGGGGTTCGCCTCACCCTCGAAATTCATCGGACGGACCTACCCCCGCAGTGAGGCCGAGTCCCTGGCCGCGCGACATGGTTGGCAGGTCCGCGCCGACGGCTCGTCCTGGCGGCGGGTCGTGGCCTCCCCTCAGCCGCTGGGGATCGTCGAACAGGACTGCATCCAGCACCTGCTTCACATCGGCGCGCTGGTGGTTTGCGGCGGCGGCGGCTCGCCCGTCGTCCGGGATCTGTCGGGGCAGCTGCGCGGCGTCGAGGCTGTGGTCGACAAGGACTATACCTCCACCCGCATCGCCCTTGATGTGGGTGCGGACAGGCTGCTCCTTCTCACCGATGTCGCGGCAGTCATGCGCGACTTCGGCACCCCGCACGCGCGTCCCATTGATCGCATCAGCGTTGAGAAATTGGCCGAACTGCAGCTTCCGGCCGGCTCGATGGGTCCGAAGGTTGCCGCGGGTGCGTGGTTCACCGCCGCGACCGGTCATCCTTCCGCGATCGGTGCCCTCGCTGAGGCAGCTGCCGTCTTGGGCGGAAGCGCAGGTACCACGATCACCGGTCGCAACTCGCCGCCGGAAGCGCACGACAGCACGCCTGGTGCGTCGACGGCCAAGGCCCCACCCGGGTCACCCATGTCAAAGGAGCAACAGCATGACTGAGCCGACCAAGTCCGTCAGCACAGCGATTCCGGTGCCTGGCCGGGCAGGAATTGAGGAGGGCACAACGCTGGCCTCATCCTTGGATCCCGAACTCCTTTCCCGGATGGATGCCTACTGGCGTGCGGCGAACTATCTGTCGGTGGGACAGATCTATCTCTACGACAACCCGTTGCTCAGGCGTCCGCTGGAGTTCGGGGACGTAAAGCCGTTGGTGGTGGGGCATTGGGGGACGACTCCGGGCCAGAATTTCATATACGTGCATCTGAACAGGGTGATCGTGAAGTACGGGCTGGACATGTTCTATGTCGCCGGGCCTGGGCATGGCGGACCGGCATTGGTCGCGAACACCTATCTTGAGGGCAGCTATTCGGAGATCTATCCGGACGTGAGCCAGGACGAGGCGGGGATGAAGAAGTTGTTCATGCAATTCTCCTTCCCGGGTGGCATTTCCAGCCATGTGGCTCCTACCACGCCGGGCTCGATCCATGAGGGCGGGGAGCTGGGCTACTCGCTCAGCCACGCCTTCGGTGCCGTCTTCGACAATCCGGGGCTGGTCGTTGCCTGCGTGATCGGCGATGGGGAGGCTGAGACCGGCCCGTTGGCCACCGCCTGGCACTCCACAAAGTTCCTTAGCCCGGTCAGCGACGGGGCGGTGTTGCCGATCCTGCACCTGAACGGGTACAAGATCAGCAACCCCACGGTGCTGGCCCGCATCGAGCCCGAGGAGTTGGATGCGTTCTTGCGTGGTTGCGGGTGGGACCCGCGCTATGTCGAGGGCGATGATCCGGAGGCGATGCACGAGCTGATGGCTTCCGTACTGGACGGGGCCATTGAGGACGTCCGTGCGATCCAGTCCAATGCGCGCGTCGGCGGCGGCACCACTAGGCCGCGGTGGCCGATGGTCGTGTTGCGTTCTCCGAAGGGGTGGACGGGGCCCGAGGTAGTTGACGGTCTGCAAATTGAGGGGACCTTTCGGGCGCACCAGGTGCCGTTGCTGGTGGACGAGGCCCATCCCGGGCACATCGGACAGCTCGAACGGTGGATGCGCAGTTACAAACCCGAGGAGCTGTTCGACCAGGACGGGCGGCTGCTGCCCGAGCTGGCGGCACTGGCCCCGACCGGGCAACGGCGGATGGGCTCCAATCCCCACACCAACGGCGGACTGCTGCTGCGGGACCTGCAGATGCCCGATTTCCGGACCCATGCGGTTGCCGTGACAGCCCCCGGCGCTGTGGAAGCGCAGGATACGCGAGTCCTGGGGGAGTTCCTGCGCGATCTCGTGGCGCTGAACGCGGAACGACGCACGTTCCGGATTTTCGGCCCGGACGAGACGCTCTCAAACATGCTCGGTGCGGTGTTTGAGGTCACGGACCGGCAATGGGAAGCCCGGACGGTCGAGAGTGATGAGTTTTTGGCCCGCTCCGGTTCGGTGCTGGACTCGATGCTCTCCGAGCACCAGTCCCAGGGCTGGTTGGAAGGCTACCTGCTCACCGGCCGCCACGGACTGTTCAACTGCTACGAGGCGTTCATCCACATCGTCGACTCGATGTTCAACCAACATGCCAAATGGCTCAAGATCACCAAGGCCCTGCCGTGGCGGCGTGACATCTCCTCGCTGAACTACCTGCTGGCCTCCCACGTGTGGCAGCAGGACCACAACGGCTTCACCCACCAGGACCCCGGCTTCCTGGACCATGTGGTGAATAAGAAGGCCGACATCGTCCGTGTCTACCTCCCGCCGGACGCCAACTGCCTGCTCACTGTGGCCGACCACTGCCTGCGAAGCCGCCACTACGTCAACGTCATCGTCGCCGGCAAGCACGCCATGCCGCAATGGCTTTCCATGGCCGAGGCGGAGGTCCACTGCACCAAGGGAATCGGGATTTGGGAGTGGGCCGGAAATGACCGCGGCGCCGAACCCGACGTCGTCCTGGCCTGCTGCGGAGACACCCCAACCCTTGAGGTGCTGGGCGCCGTCTCGATCCTGCGTGAGCACCTGCCCGAGCTGAAGGTCCGGGTCGTCAACGTCGTGGACCTGATGAAGCTGCAATCCGCGAGCGAGCACCCGCACGGCCTCTCCGACCAGGACTACGACTCGTTGTTCACCAAGGACAAGCACATCGTGTTCGCCTTCCACGGCTACCCGACCCTGATCCACCGCCTGACCTACCGGCGGACCAACCACAACCTGCACGTCCGCGGCTACATTGAGGAAGGTACCATCACTACCGCCTTCGACATGCGCGTGCAAAACCGGCTCGACCGCTTCCACCTCGTCCAGGACGTCATCGACCGGCTCCCCCAACTCGGCGCTACCGGGGACTATCTCAAACAGGCCATGGCGGACAAACTCATTGAACACAACCTCTACATCAACCAACACGGCCAGGACCTGCCCGAGATCCGCGACTGGGTGTGGACCCCATGGCAATGACCGACACACCACCGGCCTTCCCCTCCCCGGCTCCCGGCCTGACAACGCTCACGCCGGGGACATCTTCCCCGCCGGCTGGCACCGGCGCAATCGGCGGTGCCCTGATCAATACCGCATTGCTGGACACCGCGCGGGCGTTGGTGGCCGACGACAAGGGCCTGCTGGCGATCGACGAATCGATCCCCACCTGCAACCGGCGCTTCGCCCGGTTCGGGATCCCCCAGACCGTCCAGGCCCGCCGCGCTTACCGGGAATTGATCATCACCACTCCGGGGCTTGGGGACAGCATCAGCGGTGTCATCGTCTGTGACGAGACAATCCGGCAACATACCGCGGATGGCGTGCCGTTCCTGGGCGTACTGCTCGAAGCCGGGATTGCCACGGGCATCAAGGTTGACCTCGGTACGACACCGATGGCCGGTCATCCGGGGGAAAAGGTTACTGAAGGCCTGGATGGCTTACGCGCCCGTCTGGCCGAGTACCGCCAGATGGGCGCCGGCTTCGCGAAATGGCGGGCCGTGTTCACCATCGGTGCTGCCACCCCCAGCCGGGCCTGCACACGTGCCAACGCGCACGCGCTGGCACGCTACGCTGCGCTGTGTCAGGAAGCCGGCCTTGTGCCGGTCGTCGAACCGGAAGTGCTGATGACCGGTGAGCACACTCTGGCGCGGTGCGCCCAGGTCACCGAAGATGTGCTTCGTGTCGTGTTCAATCAACTCTCAGAACAGGGAGTCGTGTTGGAGGGCATGCTCCTGAAACCCAACATGATCCTTCCCGGCCTTGATTGTCCTATCCAGGACCCGGTCCAGGCCGTCGCCGAGGCAACCCGGGCGTGCCTGAGGCGGGCTGTTCCGGCCGCGGTCGCCGGGATCGCGTTCCTCTCCGGCGGCCAGCCCGGAGACCTTGCCACGGCCCGGCTTGCCGCCATCAACAGCCGCAACGGCCCACCCCTGCCGTGGCCTGTGGCGTTCTCCTTCGGCCGCGCGATCCAGCAACCCGCCTTGAGGATCTGGGACGGCAACGACGCGAATGCGGCCACCGCCCAGCAGGCCCTCCAACGACGGGTGACATCCAATCGGGATGCCCGCCGCGGTACCGACACCCATTTTGACCAGACGGATGTCCGCCATGAGCACTGACGGCACCAGGTCCCCGCCGGCCGAGTCCACGGCGGGTGGCTCGGAGACGTCTCAACCTGACCCGAAGCACGACTTGAAGTCGCTGCCTATGGCGGAAGTCCAGAGGCAGCTCGGTACCTCGGCTGAGGGGCTGAGCCAGGCCGAAGCGGCGAAACGCCTGATCCAGTACGGGCCGAACGAGATCGCCGAGCACAAGACGAACCCGCTGCTGAAGTTCCTGTCCTACTTCTGGGGACCGATTCCGTGGATGATCGAGGCTGCGGTGATCCTCTCCGGCGCGGTCGGGCATTGGCCGGACTTCTTCATCATCTTGTTGCTGCTGTTGGCCAATGCCGTGGTCGGCTACACCGAGGAGCGCCAAGCCGGTAACGCCATCGAGGCGCTGAAGGCCAAACTCGCAGTCACGGCCCGCGTGCGACGTGACGGCGAATGGGTGACCCCGGCCGCACGGGAACTGGTGCCCGGCGATGTGGTCCGTCTGCGGCTCGGTGACATCGTCCCCGCCGACGCCCGTCTACTGGACGGCGACGAGATCGAGGTCGACCAATCCGCACTCACCGGAGAGTCCCTGCCCGCGACCTGTGCGCCCGGCAGTCCGGTGTACTCGGGCTCGATCATCCGACGCGGCGAGATCGGCGCGCTGGTTTACGCCACCGGGACCCACACCTACTTCGGCAAGACCGCCGAACTGGTCGCCGATGCCCATACCGTCAGCCACTTCCAAAAGGCCGTCCTGAAGATCGGCAACTACCTCATCATCCTCGCGGCAGTGTTCGTCGCCGTGATCGTGCTCGCCTCGCTGTTGCGCGGTGACGCGGTCCTGACCACCCTGCAGTTCGCTCTCGTGCTGACCGTCGCGGCGATCCCGGTCGCGATGCCCACGGTGCTGTCGGTGACCATGGCGGTCGGTGCCCGGCTGCTGGCCAAGAAGAAGGCCATCGTCAGCCGGCTGGTCGCGATCGAGGAACTGGCCGGCGTGGACGTGCTGTGCGCGGACAAAACCGGCACGCTGACCCAGAACGCACTCACCCTGGGTGACCCGTTCAGCATCGACAGGGTCACGGCCGACGAGGTCATCCTGGCCGGTGCGCTGGCCTCCCGCCCCGACAATGACGACCCCATCGATCTCGCCGTGCTCGGTGGCCTTCCCGACAAGGGCGCGTTGGAGCCCTACACGATCACCCACTTCGAGCCGTTCAACCCGGTCGACAAACGCACCGAGGCCGCCGTCACCGGCGCTGACGGGACGACGTTCAAGGTCAGCAAAGGCGCCCCGCAGGTCATCCTCGCTCTCGCAGGGGACAGCGCGAAGAACACACCGGCCGTCGAGTCCGCCGTCAACGACTTCGCCGCCCGCGGCTACCGGTCGCTGGGGGTGGCCCGCGCCGACGCCCAGCAGGAATGGACGTTCCTGGGCGTGCTCCCGCTGTTCGACCCGCCCCGCCAAGACGCCAAGACCACCATTGCCACCGCCCGGGCGATGGGCGTGAGCGTGAAGATGGTCACCGGGGACGCGATCGCAATCGCCAAAGAGACCGCGGCCAAGGTCGGGCTCGGCACCAACATCCTCGACGCCGCCGGCCTCGGTGACGTGAAGAAGCAGGAAACCCCGGTGAGAGTGCGGTCCATCGAGACCGCCGACGGGTTCGCCCAAGTCTTCCCCGAGCACAAGTTCCACATCATCGACGTCCTGCAGCAGCGCGGCCACATCGTCGGCATGACCGGCGACGGGGTCAACGACGCCCCCGCCCTGAAGAAAGCCGACTGCGGCATCGCCGTGAGCGGGGCCACCGACGCCGCCCGCGCCGCCGCCGCCATCGTCCTGCTCACCCCCGGGCTGGCGGTGATCATTGACGCGATCAAGGAAAGCCGCAAGATCTTTCAGCGGATGAACTCCTACGCCATGTACCGCATCGCCGAAACACTGCGGGTGCTGCTGTTCGTGACCGGGTCATTCCTCGTCTTCAATTTCTTCCCCGTCACGGCGATCATGATCGTGATGCTGGCGCTGCTCAACGACGGCGCGATTCTGTCCATCGCCTACGACAACGTCCACTACAAGGACCAGCCCGAAGCCTGGAACATGCGTCTGGTGTTGGGTATCGCCACCGTTCTTGGTGTCGTCGGGCCGATTGCCGCGTTCGGGCTGTTCTACCTCGGCGACCGGGTCTTCGACCTGGGCCGCCCCCAGCTGCAGACCATGATGTACCTGATGCTCTCGGTTGCCGGGCACCTCACGATCTTCCTCACCCGCACCCGCGGCCCGTTCTGGTCTATCCGCCCGGCCCGCATCCTGTGGATGGCAGTTCTTGGCACCCAGATCATCGCGACCCTGATCGCCGTCTACGGGCTGTTCATGACCCCGCTGGGCTGGGGCTGGGCCGGCTTCGTCTGGAGCTACGCCATCATCTGGGCCCTGGCGAGTGACCGCATCAAAATACTTGCCTACCGCATCCTTGACCCCGCGACGACGACCAGGCCGGACTCGGAGAATCTGAGCGAAGGCACGTCGTCATGATCCCGCCCACGGCCCGTCTCCGACGAAGACCTCCGCCTTTCACGCCGGCACCAACCCGGGCGACCTCGTTTACCACGACAACAGTGCGGCCTGCCAACACCCGCGGCCCGTGCGCACTCGCCCGAGTCCGGAGGCTCTCGTGACCGCGCGACATACGTTGTTCGCGACGCGAAAGGACCAGGTAAGCCTGCAGCAGTCTCTTCCGCTGGCCGGCACCGCCACGGAGGCTGGCTCATGCATGTGTCTGCCTGACTTGGGTCGGCATGACACCCGCAGCTGAGAGACCGGTGGTCTCAAGGTCGGTGGGGTTGCCGGCGGCGACGCTTGCGTGTCTGTTCGATTTGGATGGTGTGTTGACCGCAACGGCAACGGTTCACGCGGCAGCGTGGCAGGAGATGTTCGACGCATACCTGGAATCGCGGGCTCGGCGGCTCGGGACACCGTTCGTGGCGTTCGACGCGGTAGCCGACTATGACACTTACGTTGACGGCAAGTCCCGGGCTGATGGCACGGCCTCGTTTCTGGCCTCCCGCGGCATCGAGCTGCCGGCAGGCGGCCCGGACGATCAGGCCGGAGCGGAGACGGTCACTGCGCTGGGCAGGATTAAGAATGACATTTTGGTCCGCCGGATCGGCCACGACGGTGTGCAGGCTTACGAAGGGTCGGTACGCTACGTGCGGGCGGCTCGTACCGCTGGGCTGCGCACCGCGGTGGTTTCTTCCAGCGCCAACTGCGATCAGGTGCTCCGAGCCGCCGGTATAGCGGAGTTGTTCGAGACCCGCATCGACGGTCTCAGCCTGCAGGCCGAGGGGCTGGCGGGTAAACCTGCGCCGGACAGCTACCTGGCGGCGGCCCGGGCGCTGGGCGTGGCGCCCGGGCGGGCGGCGGTGTTTGAGGATGCCCTCTCCGGTGTGCAGGCAGGGCGAGCAGGCGGGTTCGGGTTCGTGGTGGGCGTGGACCGGGTCGGGCAGTCCCGCGCGCTGCGCGCCGCGGGCGCCGACATCGTCGTGGCCGACCTGGCTGAACTGCTGGACCGGACGTGATCAGCCACCCGGCTTACGCGGTCGAGCCGTGGTCGCTGCGCGAGACCGGTCTTGACCTCGATGTGTTGGCGCAGAGCGAGTCGCTGTTTGCGTTGTCCAACGGGCATCTCGGTTGGCGCGGGAACCTGGACGAAGGGGAGCCGCACGGGCTGCCCGGTTCGTACCTGAACGGAGTGTATGAGTCGCGGCCGATGCCCTACGCCGAGGCCGGATACGGCTACCCCGAAGCGGGGCAGACTGTCATCGACGTCACCAACGGCAAGCTGATCCGGCTGCTGGTCGATGATCATCCCTTCGACATCCGTTACGGGCAACTGCTCTCCCACGAACGGGTACTGGACTTCCGGACCGGACTGCTCACTCGTGAGGTGCGGTGGGTGTCTCCGGGAGGGCGGGCGGTGCGGGTGCATTCACGGCGGCTGGTGTCGCTGGTGCAGCGGGCGGTGGCCGCGATTTGCTACGAAGTCGAAGCCCTCGACCACGAGGTGCGGGTCGTTCTGCAGTCCGAGCTGGTCGCCAACGAGGCGTTGCCTCCCAGCAGCGGCGACCCGCGGGAGGCCGCCTGGTTGCGGGCGCCGCTGGTGTCCGAGCAGCACGCCTGCGCGGACACGGGGGGATTGCTGCTGCACCACACCGCCGTCAGTGGAATCCGGGTGGGCGCGGGGATGGCGCACGACATCCACGGCCCAGCCCCGGCGAGCCTGGATCCACCGGAGAATCTGGGCTCGGAGGGTCCACGTTCGGTGCAGGTCGTCGCGGAGAGCACACCGGACCTGGCACGGGTGTCGTTTACCGCGACCCTGCAGCCAGGGCAGCGGCTGAGGCTGGTCAAGTTCGTCGCTTACGGCTGGTCGGAGGTCCGATCGCAACCGGCGGTCGCCGATCAGGTCGCCGCCGCCCTCACGGCCGCCGGGCAGAGCGGGTGGGAGGGGCTGGTGGCCGAGCAGCGCGCCTACCTGGATGAGTTCTGGTCCCGTGCCGACGTTGCACTCGACGGTGACGCCGAGGTGCAGCAGGCGGTGCGGTTCGCGTTGTTTCATCTGTTGCAGGCCGGCGCGCGGGCCGAGGGACGGGCAATTCCGGCCAAGGGCTTGACCGGCCCCGGCTATGACGGGCACGCGTTCTGGGACACGGAGACCTACGTGCTGCAGGTGCTCACCTACAGTGCGCCGCAGGCCGCGCGCGACGCACTGGCGTGGCGGCACTCGATCCTGACCCAGGCGCTCGAGCGGGCGGCCCAGCTCGGGCTGGCCGGGGCGGTGTTTCCCTGGCGCACGATTGCCGGACATGAATGTTCCGGCTACTGGCCGGCCGGGACGGCGGCCTTCCACCTGCGCGCCGACATCGCCGACGCGGTGGTGCGCTACCTTCACGCCACCGGCGATGTGGCATTCGAGCGAGATATAGGGCTGGAGCTGCTGGCCGAGACAGCGCGGCTATGGTGCTCGCTGGGGCACTATGACGCACGGGGCGGGTTCCGTATCGACGGCGTGACCGGCCCCGACGAGTACTCGGCTGTGGCCGACAACAACATCTACACCAACCTCATGGCACAGCACAATCTTCTCTGCGCAGCCGAGACCGCCGGGCGACACCCTGATAAGGCGCGCGTCCTCGGCATCAACGCCGAGGAAATCGCTGCGTGGCGTGCCGCGGCGCGATCCATGGTCATCGGCTACGACCACACCCTCGGAGTGCATCCCCAATCCGAGGGATTCACCAGCCACGCTAGCTGGGACTTCGCCGCTACCACCGACGAGCAGTACCCGCTGCTGCTGCACGTGCCCTATTTCGACCTCTACCGAAAACAGGTGGTCAAACAGGCCGACCTGGTGCTGGCGATGCACCTGCGCGGTGAGGCATTCACCCCCGCGCAGAAGGCCCGCAACTTCGCCCACTACGAAGCCATCACAGTGCGCGATTCCTCACTGTCGGCCTGTACCCAAGCGGTGGTGGCCGCCGAGACCGGCCATCTGGAACTGGCCTACGACTACCTGACCGAAGCCGCCCTCATGGACCTGCACGACCTCGAGTACAACACCCGCGACGGCCTGCACGCAGCGTCGCTCGCCGGGACCTGGATCGCGCTCGTCCCAGGGCTTGCCGGGCTGCGTGAACGCGACGGCACCCTCGCCTTCGCCCCCCACCTCCCCGCGGGCATCACACGCCTGGCCGTCTCCCTTTGTGTGCGCGACCGGCGCCTGAGCGTTGAGATCGGCCCGCACACCACAACCTACCGCCTGCACGACGGTGACCCACTGACGCTGCTGCACGAGGACACCCCTTTCACCGTGAGCTGTTCAAACCCGGTCACCCGGACCAACTCTGCGACTCCGGACCACGGCGAACCTACCCGAGCGGCTCCGACCCAACCGCGCGGACGGGCTCCGGCCCATCGGCGACCCAGCCGATGATGCCCGCGACCAGGGCGTCAATCGTCCGAGGAGCCTCGGACGAGACGCGCCCGGTTATCGGTCTATTCGTACACCCGAAGACCGCCACGAGTTCGCTCCTTAGGAGGCCTTGGGCCGGACGACCAGGACAGGACATGGAGCGTGGTTGATGACCTGGGTCGTGACCGAGCCGAGGTGCAGTCCGGGAAATCCGCCGTGCCCGCGGGAACCGACAACAATGAGATCCGCATCCCTGGCGGCGTCGAGTATTGCCGAAGCCGGTGAATCACTGGGAACGAGCTGCCCGGTGGCGGCCACGCCCTCATCTGCAGCGGACTTCAGCGCCTCAGCCTGGAGCGTCCCTGCGATCTGCTCCGGGGACTCTTCGGCGGCGATTTCACCGGCCGCCGTTTCCAGCACGGCCGGATACCAGGCCATCGGCGGCTTGTTCCATGCCGTGATCAGCCGGAGCCGGCCGTTGCGCTGCCGGGCCTCCTCTATCGCCCAGTTCAGTGCTGTCTGGGAATGTTCGGATCCGTCAAAACCAACCACGATCGTGAATGAGCTGTTACTGGTCATTTGTGTTCCCTTTCACCGGCCTCAATGAGCATCCTAGACCTCACGTGCCCGCGCCGTTCAGGGTTGGTGGTACCGTCGGCACAGGCACGGAAGCCGGCGGTCCTTGGAATGGAGATCGGGCGCAGGATATGAAGAGCGGACCTCCGGCACCCAAGGCGGCGTTTCATCCCAGGACGGCCGCGCACCGGGAGAAGGGACTGGGCCGGCTCCGCCTGCGTGATTCCGTTGCGATGGCTGTCGGGGGCATGATCGGCGGGGGCATCTTCAGCGTCCTGGGTGTGACCGTCGCACTTGCCGGGCACCTTGCTGTCGGAAGCTTCATCATCGGAGGAGCCATCGCCATGGTGACCGCGCATTCCTTTGCGGCGCTCTCGGCACGGGCGGGACGCTCCGGCGGCCTCTTCGTCTACCTCCACAATGCCGGATTCCCGCGCACCGGCTCCTACATCTCTGGTTACTGATGTTCGGGTATCTGATCGCGTTAGCGGTCTATGGCTTCACCTTCGGCCACTACGCTGCACACGCGTTTGGTCTGCCGGGGGCGTTCGCGAACGGATTCGCGGCCCTGATCCTGCTGGTATTCCTCGGGATCAACCTGCGCGGCGTGGGCGCATCGGCACTCTCGGAAGACCTTGTGGTCCTGATCAAGGTAGCCGTACTTGCCCTGATCTCCGCGATCGGGTTCGCGCACTTCTCCCCCGAGAGGCTTGCTCCGCTGGATGACAAGGGCCCGGCCAGTGTCATCGTGGCCTCGGCATCGATCTTCGTCGCCTACGAGGGGTTCGAACTGCTCTCCTACGACTACGACGACCTCCTTAAACCACGCCGGACGCTGCCGCGGGCGCTCTACCTCTCGGTCGCGATCGTCACACTGGTCTACGTCACCGTGACGATCGGCTCCCAAATGCTTGTCAGCGACGGCATCATCGTGGCCCAAAAGGAAGTAGCCTTCGCCGCTGCCGGGCAGGCGGCCCTCGGGACGGCGGGATACTGGATCGCGAGCCTCGGAGCGCTCCTGGCGGCGGGTTCCGCGATCAACGCCACCCTGTTCTCCACAGCACGCCAGATGCACGAAATCGCCCTGGCGCACGAGCTGCCAGCCGCATTCGAAAAAACCCGGTCCGGCCTGCCCGTCACCGCGCTCGTCTTCCTGGCCGTCTTCGGCGCAGCCTTCGCCATGCTGCCGGACATCACAGCCCTGCTGACCTTCGGATCGGCGGTCTTCCTGGCCGTCTTCGGCACCACGAACCTTCTCGCCGCCCGGGTCCTGCCGGGATTCTGGCCACGGCTGGTCAGCGGCACCGGGTTTCTGGCCTGCCTCGGCGCCCTGATCGTCCTGATGATCCTCCACGACCAGGCCACCTTACTGCTCATCGGAGCATCCCTGACCTCCGTCTCCGTCCTGCGGCTCGCCTTCGTCCGGCACCGGAAACACAACGCGAAAGCCGGTGGGGCGTGAACCAGCCCAACGTCTGAAGACAAGCTCCGGCCGGCCTCGGGCAAGACCGACCCTGCAAGCGGCCTTCGCGCGCTGGCGCCGGCGTGCAGTCGGGCCGTGGTCATGACCTGCAGGCCCGCCCGCGGGGCCTGGCGGAGCCGGAGCGCCGCAGGCCTGAACCGGTCCAGAGGTCGTGATCGCGGTCTCACACCTCCCGGTGAGCGTCCTGCGAATCACAGCCAGACCCGGACGTTATTCTTTGACGGTTGCATGAACATGACGCCCGTCAGCGACTACTTGTGTGCTCTTGCCCTCGTTAGAATGGGAACCGTGGGAAGACCACTCAACTGATTGCGTGGAGGCAGGAACATGTCGCAAAGCAACGAGTTCGAAGAGCACACCGGCGAGCCGCGCGGCGGGCGGAAATCAAAGGACGCAGAGGTCCGCGGCCGCTACGTGGAAGGCGACTACGGCGAAGCCGGCACTGAAGCCGGTCGCCACGCTGGCGACGACGAAGGCCAATACGCCGAAGGCGATTATGGTGCAGCCGGCAGCGAGGCAGCCTTGACCGCTTCAACTGACAAAGATGCAGAAGAATCCGGACGCTTCGTGGAAGCTGACTACGGCACCGCCGGAACGGTCCACGGCCGAACCGCAAATACAGAAACCGGCCAATACGCCGAGGGAGACTACGGTACGGACGGAACCGTGGGCCCCCAACGCGATGGCGGAGCAGACGCCGAAGCAGACACAGAGTGACAGCACATCCGGTCCGGACGCACGGCCCGACCGCTGCATCGTTATTCAGGCAGGTCTGGCTCCTGGTCGCGGACGCTGGGCGTGTTCGATTGAATTCCGAGGGCTACCGATTCGAGTCCGCTAGTTCTTCCGGCCAGAACGCGGCGCAGGCCGTCCAAGGTGTTGCGTTGTGCTCGCCTTTTCGGCAACGACCAACAGTGGTGTCCATCCAGTTAGGGCTTATGCCGCTTTGATGGGTGTCTTGCCGTTGGAGGATGCTGCGGCCACATTTTCACGGGCCAGGAACGCGGAGAGTTCACCAATAGTGCTCATCAGCGGAGCCGGGAAGACAACGGTGGTGTTCTTATCCACGCCGATTTCAACCAAGGACTGCAGGTTCCTGAGCTGCAAGGCCAGCGGGTGGGCCATCATGGTATCGGAAGCGTCTCCAAGGGCTGTCGCGGCGATGGCTTCGCCTTCAGCGGCGATGATCTTCGCCCTCTTCTCACGTTCGGCCTCAGCCTGGCGGGCCATGGCACGCTTCATGCTATCGGGTAGCTGGATGTCCTTCAGCTCCACCAAAGTCACTTCGACGCCCCAATCGATGGTCAAAACGTCGAGGATTTCACGGATGTCAATATTGATCCGTTCGGTCTCGGACAAGGTTTGGTCCAGCGTATGGCGGCCGACGACTTTCCGCAGCGTCGTCTGGGCGATCTGGTCGATGGCCGAGGCCACGTTTTCGATCGCGACCACAGACTTCACAGCGTCCACGACCCGGTAATATGCCACCGCAGAGACGTCGACACTCACGTTGTCCTGGGTAATAATGCCCTGAGACTGAATCGGCATGGTCACGATCCGCAAGCTCACCAGCGGCAACCGGTCAATAACCGGGATGATCAGCCGCAAACCCGGATCCCTGACTCCCATGACTCTGCCGAGACGGAAAAGGACGCCCTTCTCGTATTGACGCACGATCCGGATCGACATTTTCGCCACGATGAGCAGCAGTACTACAAGGATGATGACAATGACAATGGTGGGGTCCATCAGGATCCCCTCCCTGGCTTTGAGCAGGACGTGCCGGCGCCGGGCCGGCTCCGTGACAGGCGCCCCTCCTCAATGGTCCCACCAAGACGCGCAAAAAGCGCCTCGCCGACGAGACGCACCTATCAGGGTTCCGGCGAATGGTGATGATGTCCCTACCAGTTCTGTCCCGGGAAAGGGGAACCGAAGGGGCCAGGAGCAGTGCCTGGTCCTTATGAAACCCTGTACTAAGCGCGCCCGGCGCCCAAGCGGGGGACGGCCCAATAGCCGCGGAGCGCCGGTACCGGCGAACACCAGTGGGGCCTGCGTCGGTTTATCGCACCCGTCGGTAGTAGTCCTTCCAGATCAGTCGGTGTATCGGGACGCGGCGGGGCAGTGACCTGAGCCCCGGGATGAAGGGGACAAGGGTCAGCAGAAGAGTCAGCAGGACCATGATGGAGACGACGAGTATGTCGGCGTTGGGGGAGGATTTAATCGGCTCCACCTGATACAGGAAGGAGAATAGCCAGAGCCAGGATTGGCCTGGATAGTTACCGGTCTCGTTCATCATGCCCCACTGGTCCCCGGTCAGGTGAGCGGTGTCGGCCAGCCCTGGGAAATAGGTTCCGTCTCCGAGGAACAAGACGCTGGGGGTGTAATCGGTGCTATAGAAGGAGCCTTTGGCCTGGAGCACCCCGTCCAGGGCTCCTTGCTGGGCCATGGTGAGCAGAGCTCCCGTGAGCGCGGGGACGGGGCCGTAGTCGCCGCTGGCAACCTTCGCAGGGTCGTTATCGGGAGCTTTCGAGAGGGCATCGGTGTAGGCTGCGGCCCAGTCCGTGTGCTGCTGGTCTGTTCCGGCGGTCCAGTCGGACACCGCGCTGGGCGGTGAGGGCAGTGACTTCAGCGGGGCGATGACGAAATCGTTGGCGGTATCGATAGGAATCCGGACGCCGGAGAACGTCTGCAGATCGATCGGACCGAGCTTTTGCGATGCATCCGGTGTTGAATTGTACGGAGGGCCGTACCCGGCGGTTTTACTGGTGCCTCCTAGTTCCGCGGTCGCGGTCGCGACGAAATCCGACGGCGCCGCTGTCGCCCACGATTTGAGGGTGACACTGGGATCATCCGGAGAGCTGAAGACCGCAGAGAGTCCGAGCACGAGCAGACCGACGACAATGACGCCGACCGTAAGTTCCTTGAACAGGTCGTACTCGCGTGCCCTGCCTCGCCATGGCCTGCTGGCGATATCGTCCCGCTTGCGCCAGGACATCGGGGCTGGTTTCTTACTCATTGGTCCTCACCTTCCCCGGCGGCGCTCCCGGGAAGGTCCTCCTGGAGCTGCGCGTCGGTTGCCGCTGCCTCCAGCGGAGGTACTACCCCGTGCATCCGAACCAGCAGCACGTGCAGGGCGACGACGCCGGCCACCGCCAGGGGTAGAAGGGTGATGTGCCACATCAGGATCTGGCCCAGGTTGGCGACGTTGAACCAGGCCCCGACCCCGACGGCGTTGAGGGCGTCCTTGGCCTGGAAGGCGATCCACTGCGAGTCGAAGTTGGTTTGGAGCAGGTATCCGGTGAACGCAGTGACAATGGAAACGACGAACGCGATCATCCCCGTGATCCAGGTCAGGACACGGCCACCCCGCCAGGCCGCCATCCAGTACTTGCCCCAGAGGTGGATCACCATGAACATGAAGAACAGCTCCACGCTCCACAAGTGGGTGCTGTTGATGAAATGGCCCAGCCCGGAGACGTGGTACCAGGCTGGACCGTTCAACGCCAGGATGCAGCCGGAGATAATGATGTAGACCAGCGCGGCGATGGCGCCCATGCCGAACACATAGATCCACGACGCGACGTAGCTGGGCTGGTCCTCCGGCAGCAGTTTCTCCGGGGGAAGCCGGCGCAGCATCCAGCCGCGCGTTTTACCCGTCCAGGTCGAGAACCGGGGCTCTTCTTCCACCGCATCGGCAGCGGAATTGCCGTCGGCGGTCATTTCCGGCCTTTGCCGCGAGGAAACGGGAGGAACAACGCAACCACAAACAACACGATCATCAGAACGATGACAATCAGGTTCCCGAACTGAATCAGGAAATTACCCCATCCAAGATAAATTCCGGGATCCGATATTCCAGTCTCCACCACAAACGATCCGCGCATAACGGCCTCCTGCCCAGGAAGGGCATATCGGGATACCTCAGGAACCACCTTCAAAACTCAGAGTACAGCGCCGTGCATCAACCGTTACCGCCGTCACGCTGCCCACTTTTCAGGTTCCGCAGCCACACCCGGGAGGGACGTGGCACTGGCAACGACGCCGGCGACGCTGAAGACCCGAATGCCGCCCCGATCTCCGAGGACTGAATCGTCGCTGGCTTGAGGAACCCAGCCGGGGTGGCCCCGCAAACACCGGAACTTACCAACCGCCTCCGGAGTCATCATCTACGTGGAAATCCCTCCACGCGGCGGCAGACGCCACTTTTTCACAAGCTGCCCCACCCGAACCCTGCAGGCCCGGCGGACAGCCGCAGCTGACCGCCGCCGGCCGGGCTTGCCCGCCCGAGCACGCCCGAGGGCGAATGATATTCAGGTCATGCGGCGCTGTGGGTATGGCAGGTGGTCCCGGAACATGGCGTAGGGGTGTCGCAGCGTCTTCGGGGCAGTGCCACCAGTGCCTGATCGTGTGGCGTTTGTCTTCGCTGCGTTTCCGCTCGGAGTAGGCCCGTCGCCGGGACTCGGCCCCCCAGTACTCCGGGAGGATCACCGGCAGCCGCCACTGTCGCGGACGCGGCAGCTACGACCGCAGGCTGCTGCGGGTCTCCTATCTCTCCGGGCTCCCAGCCCTGAATGGCCGCCCCGCCGCACGGGACCAGACCGACCGCAAAAGCAGCGAAGGGACGACTCAACGTCCTTTGGGCCATGCTCCGCGACGGCACCCCTACACCCCTGAGGGCCCTGCTGCATGACTGATCCAGATCCCTTCCCGTGGGGCACAAAAGCTTGCTGCGGCCGCGCAGGCTGGGAGAGCGGACCCGCAGACTCTCCCGGCGTGGAAGGGTTAGCCCCGGAACCTTCTCGCGGGCAGGTTGCCGGCGTAGCATGACCCGTGGAGCCGCGAACTGTCCCGGTGAACCGCCGCAACATCTTGGAACGGAACAGTGGCCCGGAGAGGCCTTGGAGGCGCCCATGCACGTCATTATCAACTCAGACCACAATGTTGCTCTCTCCGAGACGTCCAGTATCGAGATGTCCTCGACGGTGGAAGCCACGCTCGGACGATTCGATTCGTACCTGACGGGCGTGGAAGTTCACTTGAGCGATGAGAGCGCCGGACGGAGCACCGGCGATGACATCCGCTGTCTGCTCGAGGCCCGGCCGGAGGGCCTGAATCCGGAAGTCGTCACCAACAATGCTTCCTCGGCCAACGATGCGTTGAACGGGGCGCTCCGAAAGATGGTGAGCGTGCTAGATACCACCTTTGGGCGACGTGACCACCGCAAAGGCGGCACCCCGATGGGCCGGATCGAACCCGGCTAGGCCGGTGAACAATGGGCACCAGGAATCAGGACGACGCGCCCTTGCGTCAACCGGGACGCGACCAGCATCGAATCCAATGATGGATATCCAGGCTGGCCCGGGGAAAGCAAGACCGCGCGGCGCAGCGGAAACAGGTCGGACGGTGGGAGAACGAGGGCGGAGCCGTGAGCAGACCGGAGACAAAGAATCAGCGGAATGGTGGAGATCCGGCTTCGGGCACCGGGAGAGGTTCAGGTTGATCATGATCTGGATCTTCCATGTCCTTTCGCAAGACCCTCACCACGGGAGGTATGAGCTCTGCGACCTCGAGGGCCAGCCGGGCTGGGACAAATGGCGCACTGCTTGGATCCGCTTACGCACCGCCAAGGCCCCGGTCTGCGGACATTCAGGCGCGGCAGACCCGTTTAGTTGCACCACGGCCGCCTGCCTATTGCCTTGACCGGGTCGGTTTCTTAGCATGAGGGAACACGGGCCGAGTGTGGAACCAGCCGAATATTGGAGTGCGTTGCGATGACTGCAGATGAAACCCATCAACTGGTGAAACTCAGCGACACCGACAGAACCGTCGCCCTGGGGCAGGAAGATGTCCGCGGATACTCGGTGAAATCCCGCGACGGCGAGGATATCGGCAGCATCGAGGACCTTCTCATCGACCCGGTCAATGACAAGGTGCGGTTTCTGATCGTCGCCTCAGGCGGGTTCCTCGGCATTGGTAAGGACCATGCTTTCATCCCGGTCGATGCCGTCACCGGCATCAGCGTCGATGAGGTCACCGTTGACCGGACGCGCGAACACATAGCAGGGGCTCCGGAATATGCCCCGGAGCTCAGCAGCACCCGGGCCTATCAGGAAGCGGTCTTCGGCCATTACAACTACGCGCCGTATTGGAGCGCCGGGTATCTCTATCCCGGCTACCCTTTCTCGCACTGACCGGGGGTCTCGGACCGTCCGGCCCCGGGACCGGACCTGTCGGGACCCCGGGCCCGGTGTCCGGGCAGCAGGTACTCACTGAGCATCGCACGATGGCTCCTACTAAGAGGCCGGGAACTACACCACTCCACGGGACGTAGCCAGTGCCGAGAGGAAAGCTCCCCGGGTGGAGATGCATGAACTGCATTCCGTCGATCGGTTGATTGCTCCTGCATCGCTCCACGGAATTATCGATGGCGTCGCAATAAAGCCGTGATCGATGCTGGCTCTGGATCTACAAGCCGATCTCCCGGACGCTGGCGACGTTGGTGGCCCAACCACGCAGGATAAGGAGGTAGAGAAGACTGTGAGCTTTCACTTTGAAACGCACATCAACGGGCGGTACGAACACTGTAGGAATGGGCGAAAACGTCACCCGGAACGTGCAGATCGGGACACGGCGCCCCCGAACCGAAATGTCACTTTCAGAAGTCGTCTGCACAAATTTCACTACTCCTCTGCACAGCCCTCCGTGTCTGTAGGGGAGCGGCTTGCGGGACGCCGGCTACGGGTAGCCGTGATCCTTGTCATGCCTGAGGGTTGTCCGATGAGTCGGGGTGTCGATGGGCGTGATCTTCGTGGCCGGAGTGATCGTGGCTGGAGTGATCGTGGCTGGGGTGATCCCGTCCGGCAGTGGGTGAGCCGCCCATCATTTTGAGCATGCTGCCGGAGCCGCTACGGAAGAACACCACGAGCAGGACCAGCCCAAGGAGGATGAAGGCGATATTGAGCCAGGTCGTGTAGTTCCAGCTGATACCGGCCTCGATGATCGAGAGGTGCCGGTTGGTCGGGACCAGGTGCAGGGGGGTGAAGGTCAGCTCGACGACATAACCGGCGAGCACCATCGCCGCGTAGAAGATCGCGGTGATGCGCAGTGCCGCCCTCGTGCCGTAATACTTCCGGTAGATGAGGATGATCGGGATGATGATCAGGTCGGCGAAAATGAAGCTGATCACTCCGCCGAAGCTGATGCCGCCATTCCACAGGACTGCGGCGAGGGGTACGTTTCCGACCGAGCAGACAAAGCTGATGACCGCGATGAGCGGTCCGATCAGTGGTCCGAGGATGAACGCCAGGACCGGGTCATGGACGAAGAAGATCGCTTGCAGCCAGGGTTTCGGAACCCATGCGGCGAACGCTCCCGCGATGAGCAACCCGATCAGGATGTCGCGGAGCACGGCCGCCCAATCCATCACGAAGTACTGAGATACCGAGGTGATGCCGGCGCGGGAGAACAGCCTCTTCCAGAAGCTGCCTTCCGCCGCGACGGACATGTCCATCGCTGCGTGACCCTCCATCGAGCCGGCCAGACCTTTGTCGGCTTGCTCCCGGGCGGCATCCACAATCTTGCTCCGCATCCACATCCGGAACCCGAGGGCGACGAATACGATGATGAACGGGCCGCCGACGAATTCCGCCAGAGTGAACTGCCAGCCCATCACGAACGCCAGAATGAGCCCGAGCTCGAGCACCAGATTCGTCGATGCGATCTCGAACGCCATCGCGGCCGTGAAGTTGGCACCCTTGCGAATCAAGGCCCGCGCCAGGGCGACAGCTGCGTAGGAGCACGACGAAGACGCAGCGCCGAGAACAGCCGAAATCGAAAGGGAGCGAGGGGAGTCATCACGCATGAGAGCAATGATTCGCTCCTTGCGCACAACCGCCTGGATCACACCCGACAGGGTGAATCCGAGCACCAGGGGCCAGAGGATCTGCCATGCCATCGAGCCCGCGATGGCAAGAACATCGCCGATTGCTTCCAAGATGATCATGCATTCATCCTTTGCTCTTTAAGCTGTGCGACTACCCAATTGGGGGGTATTCCTAGTTACGCACGTTTTGAAAGGTCAGTCATGTGGCTTTCTAAATTTTTGGGGTTTGGCTGACGCCGGCGACGAGAGAGTGCTGGCTTTGCACCCGTTTTGTCATTTCCGGACCAGACTGCACAAATTTCAGAAGTCGTCTGCACGATCCTTACATGCGCAGGTGATATGCCCAGTTGAGGTGTACCCCAAACAGACGTAAAACCGGTGTGAACCGATGCCAATGGATACGTGGCAGGCTGGGGTCGAGATCGACATTTCTTGACACTTGGGTGGCGGGCTCTTAGCGTTGCCCTGCCACTATGGGGTGGGGAACAATGACTGGCCAGACTTTCGGCTATGTACGGGTCAGCTCGCTGGACAAGAACACGATCCGCCAACTCGACGGCGAGCATCTCGACCGGGTTTTCATGGACCAGGCGTCGGGGAAGGACCAAAACCGCCAGCAGCTGGATGCGTTGATCGATTTCGCCCGCGACGGCGACACCGTCCTGGTGCACTCAATGGACCGCCTGGCCCGGAACCTCGAGGACCTGCGCGCCATCGTCCGCCGGCTGACCGAGAAGAAGGTGCAGGTCCGGTTCGTGAAGGAGAACCTGACCTTCACCGGAGACGACACCGCGATGGCGACATTCCTGCTTTCCGTGATGGGGGCGTTCGCCGAGTTCGAACGGGCCCTCATCAGGGAACGCCAACGCGAAGGAATCACCCTGGCCAAAAAGGCCGGCATCTACAAAGGCAGAGGCAAGGCGCTGAACCCCCGGGCAGGCGGCCGACCTGGTACGGCGTGCCGCCGCCGGCGAGGCGAAAGCCGCACTCGCCCGGGAATTCGGGGTCAGCCGCCAAACCGTCTACCAATACCTTCAACCGGGCCCCAATAGAACGCCGCCGTCGAATCGTGCAGGCGTGTACTGAGCAAATGACCCTCTGTGCAGACGAGCACGGACAACTCACCGCTCACCACTCGCCTGCACAACCCCCGGAAAATCAACTCAACCAGTGCAGCCGAGTATTGAAAATGACACGAAAGACCCCTGGTGATGCCGGGCAGTCAACCTGCTTCCCGGAACCGGCCCGGGTGCGTCGCGGCTATTTGCCGGTGCTGCCCCGGGGTGACGTTGAAGGTTTTGTTGTCCTGGCCAGGCAGGACAACGACATCGACCTTCTGGCCCGGTTCTTTCTGGCGGAGAGCCGCGGTCAGTTCCAGGGCGTTGTTGATCGGGGTTCCGGCGAATTTGGTGATGATGTCCCCGGGCTGGATGCCGGCCTTCTTGGCCGGGCCTCCCGGCTGCGCATCCAGGACGAGGGCGCCCTTCGCCGTGGAAAGGCTAAACTGCTGGGCGACCTGCGGGGAAATGTCGGTCGGCACAACGCCGAGGACCGCGTGCTTGACCGTGCCGCTCTTCAACAATTCGTCATCGGCCTCTGTGACTGCGGTGGCGCCGGCCGTACCGCTTCACTTCACGGAGCAGCTCCGCGTAACTGAGCGAGACGCGCCCTTCGTCGAGCGCGGACGAGTCAGGGAACCGTTCTGCGGTTCCCACGAGGATCCGGATTGCAGGACGGCCACCGACCAAACGGGTCGAAAGCCCCCGGGTCCCGATGCTTCGACCGCGGAGCCGCCGTGGATGCCCGCGGGCGGTTTAGCAGGTGATCGGATTCTGGAGGGCCACCCGGGATCCGATCGGCAGATCGGACCGCCCAGCCCCTTGCGGCACGCGTCAGCCGGGCCCAACGCTGCGCCGGCAAGGCAGTTTTAAATCATGTTCTTGAGTGGTGGGTGGAAGAGCATAATGAAACCAGCGCCCCGGACCTGCGGGATCTTCGATTACCTCGTGCGTCACTTTCCAGTGAAAGGAGCTTGCGAGATGTGGACCAACACGGATGTTCATGTCCACGCGTTGACCGCCACCAATGACGCCGACATCAGCGATGCCCCTATCTTGGGTCATGTTCCACCGGTAACGAACCACGGAATGCACACCTGGGAGAAGGACGTTTGGAAGGAACGGGACCATGAGTGAAAACGGAGCAACGGTTGATCCGAGCGCATCCGAACCCGTCCGGGTTCCAGGTGCCTCCCGCGGCGACGGAGGGATTGTCGTGGGGGTGGACGGTTCTCCGGGATCGCTGGCGGCCTTGGAGTGGGGACTCGCGGAGGCGAAGCTACGCGGCGTCACAACCCTTGCGGTCTTTGCCTGGCAACCTCCCGAATTTTACCCGGCCCAGAACGCATGGACCCCGCGGATCGGTCCCTCCGGCGAAACGGCGAAACAATTGGCTGATGAAGCGACCGCCGAGATAACCAGGATCGGGGAAGACGCCGCGGGACGACATGGGGTGAAGATCAGGTGCGAGGCCGTCGAGGGGCACCCCGCAGAAGCGCTCATTCGTACAGGCCAGGACGCGGCCATGCTGGTGGTAGGTTCCCGTGGCCATGGCGGTTTCGCCGGGGTTCTGCTTGGTTCGGTGAGTCAGCATGTGGTGGCCCACGCCCGCTGCCCGGTCGTCATCGTCCCCGATCCCGGACGTGAAGGCCTCCGGTCATGATCGGACATCCGGACTTTGTGACCGAACCGTCGTGTCTTCGGGAAACAGGTCAGGATCTTGGGCTGTTGGCCCAGACGGAATCAGTGTTCGCGCTCTCCAACGGGCATATTGGCTGGCGGGCCATCCTGGACGAGGGTGAGCCGCACGGCTTGCCTGGCTCCTACTTAAACGGGGTGTTCGAGCAGCGGCCCCTGCCCTACGCAGAGGCCGGCTACGGGTATGGGGCTTGAGGACCAATGCTCGGGAAAGCCACGCTAAGCGGGGTGAGGGCCGCATAGCAGGGGTACTGGCCGGAGCTGCTGTTACGCCGGGCCGGGGCGCCGGCGGTGAGCCGACGTCCGATGCTTGATTTGGTGAGGTGGCCGTAGATCGTGGAGCGCGGAACTTGGAGCAGGTCGGCGATGCGTTGGACGGTGTGGTCCCCTGCGTCGTAGAGCTGTTGGACGTGGCGGACCTGGTCCGGGTGAGCTTCGGGCGCCTACCTCCGGTTCGTCCGCGGGCCCGAGGATCCAGATGAAGGTGCGCGGAGGTGCAGCGTGGGCAGCGCGGGCCAGCTGCGGGCGGTGGGCTGCCACCGTCCCATTTTGTCCGAAAACAGGACGTGTACTTACGCGACCACGATGTCGTCCTGGTCGTCTGGGCCCACGGCTGATCGTTTCTAGTGAAATATCGCGCTAGCGTCGGATATTTCACCTTTTCACAAGTCGCCCCTAGAAGACAACGTCGTTGCCGCTGTTCCAGTTCTCCACCACCTGCAGGCCCGAGTTGATTTCGCGGCGTAGGTCTTCGCTGGCGAGGTAGCCGGCGGCGAAGATTGTCCGCACGACACGTCCGAGTTCTTCCAGGGCCTCGTATGTGGGGTGTTTGGGGCCTCCTCGGGTGAAGCGGCGCAGGATTGCCTCCGATTCGGCAGTGCCGAGCTTGAGGGCAGTGGCGTATTTGACCATCTGGTCATATTGCTGGGCAATGATGTCCCAGTTGATCGGTCTGGACAGCACCGGGTTGATCTCCCCGTAGGCCTCCTCGTTGCTGGCCCGGTAGAGGCGGATCGAGCCGATGTTCTTCAACCTCGGCAGCAGCTTGAACCCAAGGAGCTCGGTGAACGCGAACCCCACGATCGAGGCCCCGTGGGTGTCGACGTAGTTCGCTTCAATCTCAGCATCGGTGTCAAGGCGCAGGACGCCTTCGATCATCGCCGCAACCTCGGACGAGGAGCAGTTCTTCAACTGCGAGTAAATGCACGTCGACTTCTTCTCCACGTGCCAGTAGATCATCACCCCGGGCCCGCCGTAGCGGTTGTGCCACTCGGTCATCAGGTTCGATTCCCAGGAACCGAACTTCTTCGAATCCGACGCGCAGGCGTTCCCTTCACCCCACCACTCCGGATTCCTGGCCTCGAACGTGGCGTTGACGACCTTCACGATGGCCTGACGCAGATTGTCCTTCGTAATGAATGTCCGGCGCACATGGCGTAGCTCCCGCTCGCTCTCTCCATGGCCGCCGGCATCAGTTACGGCTTTGATGCCCATGTTCGTACCGAGCCCGAAAAGACAGAGCAACAACCGCCGACGCAGGGTTTCACGGTCAAGGACCTCACGGGAGGCGACGGAGACGAATTCCTCGGTGAATCCGGTCAGGAAGTCCGCCTCCTTGAGGACTTCGAGTAAGTCCAGCGTGCCCCACCGTGACAGGACCTCGTCCTTGAGCTTGCCCAGATTCGCCGGCTCTTCGAGCTTTTCCAGCTTGGGCACCTTTATCCACGGAGCCCCACGGCGTCTGCTGATCTTCACCCCGCCGGTGGTATCGGCCAGCAGCCCGTTATCCAACTGCTCCAGTGATCGGGTCATTCTGGACTGCAGATCAAAAATGAACTTGGCCGGGTCCAGCGGTTTCCGCAAAGCCTCGTAGTGGAGCTCGCGGGAAGCATCGAAGTCCTGGGGCAGGTCATCTTCCGGATCCCGCCATTTACCTGCCCCATCGATGAAGACCTCGCGACGGCGCAATGAGTCCCGTAACGACACGAGCAGACAGAGCTCGTACGGGATCCGCTCAATCCTTCCCTTCTCATCCCGGACGGCACCTTCCCAGGACTTGGGCACCACACCAATAACCGGAACCGGCTCGTCGGCGGCAAAGAACTGGTTCTTGCTTCCAGCATCCGCGTACCGTTTCAGCAATGCGATGGCATCCATCATGGGACGGAATGCCGTGTTGTGGCACCGGAACCGCAGCACGGACAGCAGTGCTGGCAGCATCCGCCGGTAATGATTCGAGTACGAACCACGCAACACGGTCCGGACTTTGCCCTGGAACACGCTCTCGTTGGCTTTTGCTTCCTGGACCAGCTGCCGCAGGGTTTTCTCGCTCACCACGGGGAACACGGCCTTCCGGACCGTCTCATCCGGGCATGCAACCGCTGTCTCGGCCAGTTTGAACAGCAATGCCGTTTTCCCGCGGACCCTTTGCAGATCCTCGGTCAGTTCTTTCTCGACCTTCTTCACCGCGCTGGTATTGATCTTCAACACCAGGACCAGCAACAGATCCATTAGGCTGTCAACAATCTCCGCGGTGCGTTGATGACACAACGCCGCCAAGAGCGTCAAGCGCACCGGCCGCGTGGCGCCCTGAAAATCCGATGGATACATCCGTGCCGCCCTGGCACGCCATGCGCTCACGACCTTCTCCGACACCCCGGCAAACAAGTCCGACGGCAAGTCCAATCCCTGGGCCGCTGAGAGCTTCTCCACCTCCGCCAGCAACGACTCCAAACCAGCCGGGCCCGGATCAGCCTTCAACACCGACAACAGAGAACCCGCTGCACCGTCAGCGACGAGAGCTTCCAGGCCAACAGCGCCGTCCTGCCCCAAAACCGTGAGGACATCAGCACAAAAGGCGCTGCTCAAACAAGGCCCGGCCAGCACCAACTATCCTGCCCGCACGCCCCGGCGGCTCAATCCGCTCCTGACGGCACCGGGACTACAAAGCATCAAGAAGCGCAGACTCACGAACTTCCGACGGACAAACCCGCTCCGCCAACCAGCCCGCCAGCCGGGCCTCATCAGCGGAGGTGAACTCACGAAAACCAAACACTGATCGGATATCGGAGCGATGACGCTCGATTGTCCGACCGGTCCACATATACGAAACAAGGCCTTCCGCCGGAACTCCGACCTGCTCAGAAACATAGGCCACCGCCGCGGGATCGAATTCCTCTGGTCCACTCGGGAATCTCGCTTCGATCTCGAAAAACTTCAGCAACAGAGCGAAGCCCAGCCGTGTGGGGCCAGGTTTCTGGCCAAGCAGGTCCAAATCGCGCCCGACCAATGTCCAGCCCTCAATAAGTCCAGGATTCACTCGACCACGATCACACAAACAGGCGCCGCACCGCTACATACTTGGCGGCTCACGACACGTTCAGGAGGACCGGGCCTACGCCGTGGGCGCTGCGCCTTCCTTATCTGCGCTGAGAGCCCCTAGGCGCCCCCCTGCGCCTCAAGAAGCGCAGCAAGCATAAGGAGGGCGTCTTCGGCTTTTTCGTGTCCGGACGGGCCTTCGAGGGAGCTTTCCAGGACTGAAAGCTCCACCTCGCAGCCGAAGGGGAAATCAGCTGTCATAACCTCCAGCAGTGATCTGGCGTCGACGCCCTGAATTCCTGCACAACGGATGGTGACGGCGAGACCCGTAGCCGTCACCGCCCGAACGAATTCCGCCGCGGGACGGGCATGCAATCCGATCGAAGCCGAAACCACGGCCTTGTGAACTGGCAAAGCGTCTCCTTTATCCCGACGGCCGCACCGCCACCTGCTGAAAAATCTCAATCCAATATAGCTGGCCCCCGTCCCCGCCGCTAAACGAGCGGTGCCTTCGTCCGCTGGTCCAGACCTCTCGAAGGTTGGTTTAAGATAGGAACGTGACGAGCGAAGCAGTGATGGCACTCCGTGGCCTCTAATGCCGCGGGAATCCGCGGCGACATTGACCGCACAAGTGGTGTAGCCATCTACATCCAGCTCCGGGAGATCCTGCGGGCCTACATCAGTGCGTCATGTCCGCCAGGTTCCGGTCTACCGTCGGAACGCGATCTTGCCGTCCGGTTCGGCCTTGCGCGCATGACCGTCCGCCAGGCTATTGACGCCCTCGTTGGGGAAGAAGTCATCGAACGTGTGGTGGGCCTGGGCACCTTCGTTCGGAAGCCGAAACTGGACCTCCAGGTCAAACTCACGTCCTACAGCGAGGAGATGCAGCGCCGTGGGATGGTCCCGGCTGCTAAAGTCCTTAGCTTTGAGCAAATCGGGGCCAGCGCATTTTTGGCCCGTGAACTGCAGGTGGAGGAGGGGACACCCCTGGTCCGCTTCAGGAGGCTCTTGCTGGCCGACGGCGAGCCCATGAGCGTTGATGAGAACTTTATCCCCGCCCAGCGCGTACCTGGGCTACTGGATGGCGAGCCTCCCACCTCCCTCTACAACGTGTTGAGCGAGCAGTTCGGCTTGGTGATGGAATGGGGCGAGGACATGATTGAGGCCACGGCAGCTTCACCCTCCACGGCACGCCTTCTGAATGTCGATGTCGGGACGCCCCTGCTGAAGATTCAACGGCACGCATTCGTGGCGCGCGCCATGGTGGACTACTCCGTTTCGTACTACCGGGCGGACCGCTACAAGCTTTGGGTTCCACTACAACGACCCGGAGCACGAACGGCCCGGAACCATTCTTCGGGATACCGCAGCCAATAGCGGCAACGGGAAAGGCCCGGTCCATTTGGACCGGGCCTTTCCCGTTGGAGCTGAACTGCTGTCAGTGGCTGAGACTCTTGCTTTCCTCAGCCGCTTCCACGGCCGGGGGAGCATGATGGCCGTGGGCGGCCTCCAACTCGGCGGGCGTAGCAGGTGCAACGCGGTCCTCGAAGAACCATCTGGACAGGAACGCGCGCCGCTTTTCCTTGGTGGTCACGATACCGTTTTCATTGGGAACGGCCGCCAGCGGAGCAGGCGACTCGAACCCCACCAGTTTGTAGCGCTTGTACTCGTCAAGGGGTGCGTGCACTTCGATGAATTCGCCATGCGGCAGACGTACGATGCGGCCGGTCTCGCGGCCGTGAAGTGCGATCTCCCGATCCTTGCGCTGGAGAGCCAGGGCTACACGCTTGGCGACGACGAACGCGATAATCGGGCCAACAAAGAAGAGGGTCCGGAGCCAGTACGTCACATCGTTCAGGGAGACGTGGAAGTGCGTGGCGATGAGGTCCGAACCGGCGGCAGCCCACATAACGCAGTACCAGACGAAGCCTGCAACGCCGATGGCGGTGCGTGTTGGTGCGTTCCGGGGACGGTCCAGAACATGGTGTTCCCGGGTGTCCTTGGTGATCCAGCTTTCGATCCACGGGTACATAAACATGACAGTGAACAGGATTCCAGCCGGCACGAGGGCTGGCAGGAGAACGTTCAGCGTGAGGGTGTAACCGAAGATGACGTACTCGAAGTGGAAGTCACCGATAACACCGGGCATCAGGCGTAGGGCGCCGTCCACGAATCCGATATACCAGTCGGGCTGGGTACCGGCGGAGACGGGGGAGGGGTCATAGGGGCCGTAGTTCCAGATCGGGTTGATCGTGAAGAAGGCCGCCATCAGGGCGATCACACCGAAGACGATGAAGAAGAATCCGCCTGCCTTCGCCGCATATACCGGGCCCAGTGGGTAGCCGACGACGTTGCCATCGTTGCGGCCAGGGCCGGGGTACTGGGTGTGCTTGTGTACGACCACCATGAAGAGGTGGAGCACGATCATCAGCAGGATCAGCGCGGGCACGAGCAGGATGTGCAGCATGTACAGTCGGCCGATCACTGCGGTGCCAGGGAACTGGCCTCCGAAGAGAAAGAACGAGATGTAGGTACCGACCACGGGTATGGACTTAATGACGCCGTCGATGATTCGCAGGCCGTTGCCGGAAAGCAGGTCATCGGGGAGGGAGTAGCCGGTGAAGCCCGCTGCCATGGCGAGGATCAAGAGGACGCTGCCAACGACCCAGTTCATTTCACGCGGTTTGCGGAAGGCTCCGGTGAAGAAGACACGAAGCATGTGCACGGCGATGGAAGCCACAAACAGCAGGGCCGCCCAGTGGTGCACCTGGCGCATAAAGAGCCCGCCGCGGATGTCAAAGGAGATATTCAGGGAGGAGCTGTACGCCACGGACATTTCGACGTTTTTCAACGGTACGTAGGAACCTGCGTACTGGGTCTCAGCCATGGACGGATCGAAGAAGAACGTCAGGAAGGTGCCTGACAGCAGCAGAATGACGAAGGAGTAGAGCGCCACTTCACCGAACATAAATGACCAGTGGTCGGGGAAGACTTTGCGCCCGAACTCACGGAGGATGCCTGAACCGCCGACCCGGGCGTCAACGAAATCAGTGATGCGTCCGGCCTTAGTCTTGGCTACGAAGGCGGGGGCTTCAGCTGTTGATGCTGCGCTCATGCTCATCACGCTCCCAGTAACTCGGTCCTACAGGTTCTTTGAAGTCGCTGGTTGCGACCAAGTAGCCCTCGTCATCCACCGCGATGGGCAGCTGGGGGAGGGGCCGGCTGGCCGGGCCAAAGATCACCTTGCACTCTTGTGTGAGGTCGAAGGTGGACTGGTGGCACGGGCACAGCAGATGGTGCGTCTGCTGCTCATAGAGGGCAACAGGGCAACCGACATGGGTGCAGATCTTGGAGTAGGCAACAATGCCGTTATAGCTCCAGTCCTCGCGCCCTGCTGAAGGATTCAGGGACGCAGGATCAAGACGCATAAGAAGCACAACAGCCTTGGCTTTTTCGTTGAGCTTGCCCTCGTGCAGTCCGTTGAGGCCTTCAGGTATGACGTGGAAGGCCGAGCCCATCGTGACATCGGAGGCCTTGATGGGGGTGCCGTCAGGGTCCCGGGTGAGGCGCTTGCGCTTGCCCTCCTGGGGAGCCCACATGGTGTGGGAGAGTGCCTTGTCCGGACGGGGACCAAGGTCACCAAAAACCGCGATGGCGGGCAGTGGTGCCAAAGCAACGGCTCCGAGGAGGGTGTTGCGGATGAGCGGGCGGCGCTTGATGCCGGTCTCCTCCACAATGTCATCCACTATTCGCACTGCGGCCTGGCGGTCCTCTTCGGTTCGGATCGCGTGGCGCTCCTCCGAGACTTCGTGGTCCGGCATCAGGGCCTTGGCCCAGTGCACAATGCCGGTGCCGATGCCGAGCATGGCGAAGGCAGTGCCAAGCCCCAGGAGGGCGTTCTGCAGGCGGATCGTGGCAATGCCCGCCCCTTCGCCCAGATCGATGGCGAAGTACGCCACCAGGAAGATCAGGGTGCCAACAACGGAGATGCCGAAGAGTATGGCTACCTGCCGTTCTGCCCGTTTGGCGGCCGTCGGGTCCGTGTCAGCCAGGCGCAAACGATGCGGGGGAAGTCCAGGATCCTGGAATTTCTCCACCTCATTCTGACCAGCCGTAGCTACGGTGCCCGAGTGGTTCGGACTGCCGTCACTATGGTTGCCCATAATTCGCCTCATCCTTCTCTCGTCCCGGCGTCTGCCGGGTTAGTTTTCAATTTAAAACTGCTGACTGGGCAGCAGAAGTTCTTAGGGATCCCGGTGCCCTAGGACGTTCGGGATGTCAGCCAGATCGTGAAGGCGATAATGACACCAAGACCTGCGATCCAGACGAAGAGACCTTCAGAGACCGGTCCAAGTGCGCCCAGGTCAGCGCCGCCGGGCGAGCCGTTGGCTTCGATCTGCTTCAGGAAGGTGATGATGTCGCGCTTGCCTTCGGGCCTTACGTTCGCGTCATTGAACACAGGCATGTTCTGTGGTCCCGTGACCATGGCTTCGTAGATGTGCTTGCCGGAAACATCGGCAAGTGCAGGAGCGAACTTGCCGCGCGTCAGCGCACCGCCAGCGGCAGCTGCGTTGTGGCACATGGCGCAGTTCACGCGGAAAAGCTCGCCGCCTGCTGCAGCATCGCCCTTTTGGTCCAACAGGCCTTCTTCAGGAATTGCCGGGCCTGCTCCCAGGGAAGCAACGTAACCTGAAAGCTGGTGGGTCTGCTCGTCATTGAACTGGGCCGGCTTCTTGTAAGCCTGGGGTCCGTTCATCTGCATCGGCATGCGGCCGGTTCCGACCTGAAAGTCAACCGCGGCTGCGCCTACGCCCACCAATGCTGGTCCAGCCTGGGTGCCGCTGGCGCCCATTCCATGACAGGTTGCGCAGTTCGCCTCGAAGAGCTTCTTGCCTTCGGCGGTGTCAGTTGAGCTGTAACTGGTGGTGGACGCCTTGGCTTCGTTGACAGTGGTGGCAACGGCATAGAGCCCACCAGTGACGAGTAGTCCCATCAGGAGCAGCGCTATAACTGCGAGTGGGTGACGCCGCTTTTGCGAGAGAGCCTTCACGTGGTGGTTCCTTTATTCGATCCTGCGCCGGCTCCGTGAGCCGCTTCTTGAAATTCTGCCTCTTGTAGAAAAGTAATCAAAGCTTGACTACTTCAGTACGTAGATGACCAGGAAGAGGCCGATCCAGACAACATCCACAAAATGCCAGTAGTAGGAGGTGACGATTGCCGACGTTGCTTCAAAGTGGCCAAACTTCTTCGCTGCGAACGAGCGTCCGATGATGAAGAGGAAGGCTACCAGGCCGCCAATAACGTGCAGGCCGTGGAATCCGGTGGTGATGTAGAACGCTGAGCCATAGGCGTTGGAGGAGAGCGAAACGTGCTCTGAAACCAGCAAGGCGTATTCCGTGGCCTGGCCTGCGACGAAGAATGCGCCCATGATGAACGTCAGGGTGAACCATTCATTCATCCCCCAACGGGAGAGCTGCAAGCGTCCGCCCGTCTTTCGGGGCTGCAGCCGTTCGGCGGCGAAGACGCCCATCTGGCAAGTAAAGGAACTGGCCACGAGGACGATGGTGTTAACTAGCGCAAACGGGAAGTTGAGCTTGGCTGTCTCTTCGGCCCACATCTGACCGCTCGTAGAGCGCAGTGTGAAGTACATGGCGAAGAGACCGGCGAAGAACATCAACTCGCTGGACAGCCAAACAACGGTTCCGACAGAAACCATGTTGGGGCGGTTCAGCGTGGGGTGCGCCGGGGTACTGGGGGCATGGGTCGCAGATGTCACATAGACATTATGTCTATAAAAGTCCGTACTTCCCAACGCAAACCGCCTTTTCGGGGGACTTTTTCTACAAAGACGCGAAATCACTGGGAAAAGTTCCCGGGCACCTTCACATTGGTCAGGGCATGGGTGGCTCGATAGCATCAGGAAGTGACTTCTCAGGCAACCGCGCCGGATGACCGCAACACGTGGCCCCGGCTCATCTCAGCGCTCATCAATGGCACCGACCTCACAGCGGACAGCACCGCGTGGGCCATGGACAGAATCATGTCCGGGGAGGCGACGCCCTCCCAGATAGCGGGGTTCCTGGTGGCACTTAGCTCCAAAGGTGAAACCGTGGACGAAATTTCGGGGCTGGTGGAGGCTATGCTGCGCCATGCCACGCCCATCAGCATTCCCGGCGAGAAGCTGGACATTGTGGGGACCGGCGGGGACCAGCTGAACACAGTCAACATCTCCACGATGGCCGCCCTGGTAGCGGCCGGCGCCGGGGCAAAGGTCGTGAAGCACGGCAACCGTGCAGCATCGTCCTCCTCCGGATCAGCTGACGTGCTGGAGGCATTGGGGGTCAGGCTCGACCTCCCGGTGGAGCAGGTTGCCCGGAACGCGGGGGAAGCTGGGATCACCTTCTGCTTCGCCCAGGTATTCCATCCTTCTTTCCGCCACACGGCAGTACCCCGCAAAGAACTTGCGATCCCTACTGCCTTCAATTTCCTGGGACCCCTGACGAATCCGGCGCTTGTCCAGGCCTCAGCCGTCGGAGTGGCCAATGCGCGGATGGCTCCGCTGGTTGCCGGCGTGCTGGCGCAGCGGGGGAGCCGCGGCCTGGTTTTCCGGGGCGGCGACGGGCTGGACGAGCTGACCACCACGGGACCTTCCACTGTTTGGGAGATCCGTGGCGGCACCGTCACCGAACTTATCTTCTCGCCGGCCGAGCTGGGGATCCGTCCCGCAACAGTGGAAGAACTCCGTGGCGGAGACGCCCAGGCCAACGCCGCCGTCGTGCGTGACGTCCTGGCGGGCAGGGCGGGAGCCGCGCGGGACGCAGTGCTGATCAACGCAGCCGCCGGCCTGGTGGCATTCGATGCGACGGCGGAAGGTCCGTTCCTCGACCGCATGCGTTCGGCGTTGGCCCGGGCCGCAGAGTCCATAGATTCCGGTGCCGCCGATGCGGTCCTGGATAAATGGGTATCACTGACCCGGCCGTAATGCATTCATAGGCAAAAGGGGCGGGCCCGGCATTTCAGCCGGGCCCGCCCCTTTTGCCTGGCAGCAGTCCTACTGCTCGAGGCCCAGGGCGAAGGCGGCATCGAGATCGTGCTGGGAGTATGCACGGAAGGCGATGTGTGTGGTGGTGTGGACCACAGCCGGAACCTTTGAGAGTTTGTCGGCGATAACGTCGGCAAGGTCCTCGTGACGTGGCACCCGGGCAACGGCGATCAGGTCCCATTCGCCGGTCACGGAATAGACCTCGCTGATGCCCTGGATCGCGGAAATCTCCTCGGCGGTTTCCGGGATGTGTGCGGCGTCGGTCTTGATCAGAACGAATGCGGTGATCACTTTTCAATCCTTCCGGATCTGTTAGCCGCTGTAATACGGCAGGATTCTGTGGTGATGTCAGCCTATTACATGGCATCTTCGGTGGCAGCCTCATCCAGGCCGCCCGGGCCGGGTAGTGTCAGGACTTTCTAAGCCTGGCCGCCAGTGCCAGGAGAGCCCGGTAGCCAACCAGGAACACGCCCAGGCTCAGGAGCGTCACTATGATGAATGCGAACACCACGGTCTGGCCTGTCAGTGCCCGCAGGATCATGCCGCCCGCAACGGCCCCCAACCAGATCACAACCCCCGTTGGCATGGTCAGCGGTCGCCGCCAGGCCCGGGCTGTAAGCCAGGCGAGGGCGGCACCGGCCAGGAACGGCCATGCGGTCAGGAACACTCCCGTAACGACGTCACCACGTTGGTGCGCGTCTCGGCCGATGGAGGCGAACACAAGGATGAGGACCGCGTCAGTCAACGCCGCAATGATGACGGCCCGGCGGGCGCTGGAGACTGCGGGCTGCTGGCTGGAAGGAATCATGGTTTCGAGCCTAACGCCGCGGCATCGTCAACGTCGCATGAGGAAGGTCAATTATTCGAATTTCACAGGCCAGCTATTTGCCGGGAGAGTCTTCAGGAGCCCGGCGCACCAGCCAGCTGGCCTCCCACCCTACGGCGTATTCCCCGCCATCATATGACTCAACCAGAATGTGAGTGACCGTATAGGCCAGGGCGTTGCCGATGATGGAGCGTACTTTGACAGGGACCGGACTGAGCATGACTACAGGCCTTCCCGGGGCTTCGCGCAGCGCAACCTCGCGTGCCTGGGGGATAAGCGAATTCAGCATATGACGTCCTCAAAAGAGCCAGAACCTGACCTCCCCGCTGTTCGTGGGAAGCTGACGTCCCCGCGTGCCGCAGTGTCAAAAGATTAGGAGACAAAGTCATTGCACACATGCGTAGGACGTACTCGACTTTCTCAGGCTGGCTACCTGCCCGCCAGTAGGAGTCCAATCTGTCCCGGGCAGGGAAATCCGAAGTGGTTTGGCCTCCGGGCTCGCGCGTGCCGAGCGCGGAGTTCACAAGCCATCTGGGGGAGTGGCAAGGGCGGATGACGCGCCGGGTTTGTTAATGGGGTGTCTCGATGGGCGCGTTCTTATCAGGTTCTCGGGCTGTCGGCGTTTGAAACGAGGATTCCTGCCATTGACCAACACCGCGCACGCCCGGGCCAGCGCTACAAGAGTGGCGCCCGTTGAGCTCGCGAGCGGGTTCGGTTGGCGCCATGCGAAAACTCACAGTCCAGCAGTGGGTTACCGTCGACAACATCGCCGCGAGCAGACTCGGCAACTTGTGCCTGGACCGCTGTGTTCCAGTCGAAACAGACCTGGACGGGGTGTGTGCCTTACGCTGCGCAAATCCCCAAAGAACTTATCGATATGGGCCGGCGTCCACTGCCAGATACTCTTTCGCGGACTCCTGGAAACGGGTCACTAGCCGCTCTCGGCCCTCGATGGTGCCGAATTCCGCGGGAGAGGGCCTAAATGATTTATCTGATGAGATACGCTGAGCGCTACTTGACATAATGTAGATTATCGGCGTTTTTCGAAGAGGTGGGAAGTGGGTCTAAATACTTCGGTTCCGCAGTGCGTTCGCCAAGGATGGCGTTTGGCTCGTCGTTGACGTCCTGCGGCCCACCAGGACCGGTTCCGGCAAGGATGGCCATTGTCTTAACTCCGGTGCTCGCCAACAATGAACCAATGACGGTCTACTTGCGTTCACTGGAAACTGCTGTTCCGCCGACTGTGCTGATCCAGGCCGAGGCCCGGGATGTTTTCGCAGCCCAGCCAGGGCTGACCAGGCTGGGTTCCAGGCTGGTGAATACCTGTTTCGACTCAGCGGCCATCGATACGCGCCACACGGCGGTCGAAGAAATGACCATGGCATTCCGCGCAGACGATCCACAGTTCTTTGATCCGGACACAGGCCTCCTGCTGAACCCCACCACGAAGGCGCGGAACGAGATCTTCGCCGAGCAGGCCACCAAGCTCTTCATTGAGTCCGCGCAGGCTGCCGTGGACGCCTGCCCGGATCTGACTTTACTTGACATAACGCACGTTATTACCGTCTCCTGCACCGGGTTCTTCAACCCGGGTCCTGACTATAAGCTGGTCCGTGCGCTGGGGCTTGACCCTGCCGTGCAGCGGTACCACCTCGGATTCATGGGCTGCTACGCAGCCTTCCCGGCACTGCGGGCCGCTAAGTCGTTCTGCGAGGCAGATCCGCAGGCCGTTGTGCTGGTGGTCTGTGCCGAGCTCTGTTCCCTGCACGTGCGGACGTCCAACGATCCGGACACCATCATGGGTTCGGCGCTGTTTGCCGACGGCGCCGCCGCCGCTGTCGTCACTGCCCGGAACGCTCCGGATGTACCCGCCCTGCTCCAGCTGGACCACTTCGAAACCGTGCTTACTCCCGTGGGCGAAGAGTCCATGGCCTGGAACATCGGTGATCACGGCTTCGAGATGGTCCTCGGCAACTACGTGCCGCACATCATCGATGGCCACATCATCGGCGCCCTCGAACCACTCCTGTCCCGGGACCCCTCGCTCCGCGGACTCCCCTACCGAGACATCCGCCACTGGGCCATTCATCCGGGCGGCCGAAGCATCCTGGACAAGGTCCAAACGCGGCTCGAACTCACGGACCGGCAGCTGGTACCCGCCCGGGAAACGCTGCGAAAGTTCGGCAACATGAGCAGCGCCACCGTGCTGTTTGTCCTCAAACACATCCTGGAGCAGCCGCTAACGGACGGCGTCGAACGCATCTGCTCCATGGCCTTCGGCCCCGGACTCACTGTGGAAACCGGCCTCTTCACCAAGCTCCGCCAAGCGGGCGGGCCGGCGCCAGACCTTGAACCCGCAAGCGTGCGGTCCGGGGAACCGCTTCAGGGCCGGGCGGCGGCCCCCTCCCGGACCTGAGCCCATGTTGCTGATGCGGCAGCGGGAGTCCGAAGCGGTGGAACTGATGGACGCGCTGGACTGCGATCCGCAGAAACTCGAACAGACTTACCGGCAGTTCGGATTGGTCAACTGGCTCTTTTCCGGCTGGCGGAAACTCTATGTCGAGGAACTGCGACCCCTGCTCTCACCAGGGACCATAACCACTGTCCTGGACATCGGCAGCGGCGGAGGCGACCTCGCGCGACTGCTCGCGCAGTGGTCCCAGAAGGACAAGCTGATCCTCGAAATCACCGGCACCGACCCTGACGCCAGGGCCTACGGCTTTGCAGCCCGCCGTCCGCACCACCCTAGTGTGAGCTTCCTGCAGGCGGACAGCAGCGGCCTGGTCCGCGACGGCCGCCGGTTCGACGTCGTGATCTCCAACCACGTCATCCATCACCTGCCGCCGGCGGACCTCACACGGCTGCTCACAGACTCCCAGACACTGGCACGTCAGCTTTGCCTGCACAATGACCTGCGCCGAAGCATGGCCGCCTACGGCCTGTTCTGGCTCGCAGCACTGCCGTTCCGTGGTTCATTCATCCGTGCCGACGGACTGGTCTCCATCCGGCGCAGCTACACACCTGCCGAACTCACCGCAGCCACTCCCCCGGGCTGGTGCGTGCAGCGCCATGCGCCGTTCCACCAGGTCCTCGTGCACCGCCCCGTCCAGTCCGATGTTTGACGTGGTGATCGTGGGCGGCGGACCGGTGGGCCTCTACCTCGCGGCGTTGCTCCTTCAGGAGGGCGTGTCGGTCCGGGTCCTCGAACAGCGCCACCAGCGGGAAAACCATTCCCGGGCGATTGGAATTCATCCACCGGCCCTCAACGCACTGGACAGCGTAGGCGTGGCCGCGGCCATGGTGGGTGCCGGCGTGCAGATCCGCAGCGGCACTGCAGTCAGCCACGGCAGGACTGTTGGCTCCATGTCCTTCGCCACCGTTTCAGACTCCTTTCCGTTCGTCCTGTCCCTCCCCCAGTTCATGACGGAATCAGTATTGGAGCGGCGTGTGCACGATCTGGACGCTTCCGCTCTGCGCCGGGGAACCCGGGTTATGGAAGTAACGGACGACGGCGGCCTGGTCACCGTCGCCCTTGCAGCCCCGGAGGAGGACGGCTCCGGCAGCCAAATCACCGCGCGTCTCCTCGTCGCCGCGGACGGGGCACGGTCACTGATGCGAAGCCTGCTGGATATCCCGGTGCTCTCGAAGTCCTACCCTGACCACTACGTGATGGGTGATTTCGCAGCGGATTGTGACCACAGCGAGGAGGCGGTGCTGTACCTCGAGACCGGTGGAATAGTGGAATCCTTTCCCCTTCCGGGCAAAGTGCGGCGCTGGGTGGTCAGGATGGGGAGCCCGGCGCATGGCTTGGACGCCGGGGAGCTGTCGCGGCTCGTATATCAGCGCACGGGTGTCCGGCCTGATCCGGCCACCAACACCATGCTGAGTGCGTTCACCCCACGGTCAACCACGGCGTGCAGGCTGGTAGCTGGCCGGGCCGTGCTCATCGGCGACGCTGCCCATGAGATCAGCCCCATTGGCGGCCAAGGCATGAACCTCGGATGGCTCGATGCAGCGGAGCTTGCGCCGATCATTTGTGCATCCCTATCGGGCAGCCAGGTCGGCTGGCGCCTCCAGGACTACGCTGTCCGCCGCAGCCGGGCCGCAGTTCTGGCGCGCCGGCAAGCCGAGGTCAACATGTCGTTGGGGCGGCCCCTGGCTCCGGCGTTCCTGGGCCTGCGGAATCTGGCCATGGGCGCGGTGGCGGGACTTCCGGCCGCGAACAGGCTGGTGGCCCGGCGGTTCACCATGCAGTGACTGCCCCGGCAACACGCCGTCAGCCCCCGGGTCCGGGGCTCCGGAAGTAGCAGTCATAGCTGTCCTGGCTGACAATCAGGCCGTCCCGGACCTCGAAGACTGATGAGGTCCGGGCCCGGATGGTCTCGCCGGCATTCCAGTACTTCAGATCCATCAGAATTGTTGCCGACCAGTCGGCCTCGAGGACAACGCGGCCACTTTCGCAGGTTGTGCGCCGGATGTCGAACTTCTGGTCCGCCACCACTTCGCCGCTCTGGTCGGCACCCGCAAGCACCTGATCCAAAGTCCGGGTGGACCCTTCCGGAGCGAGCAGATGCGGCGCCTCGACGAGGCGAAAATCGGCTGAAAGGAAGCGCCGGATGGCCTCGCCGCCGCCTCCGGCCTCGAGCGTCCTGACAAATTCCAGGACGCGTTCGAGCGCTGCGGGTTCCGCCGAAATCAGTTCTGCCATGGCATCGACAGTAGCCGAACCGGCCGACGCCGCCGTTCTCCCGCGGCTAGGCTTTCCCCATGACCGCTGTATCGACGCCGACGTTGTCCACCCCAGCGCACATCCGGGAGCGGGTCCAGGAGATCCTCGCCGCTGGTACTTTGCCCCCCATCGTGCAGGCCGGGCACCCCGTGCTCCGCCAGCACGCCGCCGCCTTCGACGGGCAGATCAGCGCCGCCGAACTCGAACAGCTGATAACCCTCATGCGCCGGGTCATGCACGAAGCACCGGGCGTTGGACTGGCCGCGCCACAGATCGGGATCCCGCTCCAGCTGGCGGTCCTCGAGGACAAGTTCGACGTCGATCCGGGGGCGGCTGCCGTCCGGCACCGCAGCCCTCTGGACTTCCTGGCCGTCCTCAACCCGCACCACACACCCCTCGGCGGAGAGACTGCGGCGTTCTTTGAGGGTTGCCTCTCGCTCAGCGGCCTGCAGGCTGTGGTGGTGCGCCACGAACGTGTGTTGCTTCGGTTCGAAACGCCTGATGGACTGGCCGCGGAGCAGGAATTTGGGGGCTGGCAGGCCCGGATTGTGCAGCACGAAACCGATCACCTGCACGGCACCCTGTACGTTGACAGAGCCGAGCTGAGGTCTTTGAGCTCCAACGCTGAATACGCTGCCAACTGGGCGGAACCGGGAATCGCCAAAGCTCGGGCCTCACTCGGTTTCCTCCCTGAGAATCCCTGACCCGTCAGAGGGTCACCCGGGCGGCGGAACCTCCGTGGGGTTCGCTTTTGTGGGAAGGAACCGGGCACACCAGCTCAGGATGTGCTCAAACCGCTGCCGGCGGTGCAACGGCCGTCCTGACCGGGAGAGTTCGTGGTCCTCACCGGGGAATATCAGTAAGCCGGCCTCCACCCCCTGTCTTTTCAACGCGGTGTAGTAGCGCTGGCCTTGTTCCATCGGGCAGCGGAGATCGTTTTCGCTGTGGATGACCAGGGTTGGTGTCTGTACCTTGGACGCGTGTCCGAGCGGGTTCTGGGCGGCAAAGGCCTCCGCGGACAGGCCCAGGTACTCCCCGCCGAAATACCAGCCAATATCCGCTGAGCCTTCGAAACTGACCGGGTCCAAGAATCCCCGCTCCACGATGGCCGCCTCGAACCGGTGGTGGTGCGCGATGGTCCACGCGGTGAGAAAGCCGCCGTACGAGCCGCCCATGATGCCCAGGCGCCCGGCATCGAGCACTGGAAATTTCGCCAGGGCGCCGTCGAGGAACGCCAGGACATCCTGCATGTCATCTGTGCCAAGCCGGCCCTTGATGGCCAGCCCGTGGTCCCGGCCATAGCCAGCGGAGCCGCGCGGATTGCACATCAGCACGGCATACCCGGCCTCTGCATAGACCTGGGCCTCGTCGAACAGTGCCACCGTGAACTGGGTATACGGACCTCCATGGATGTTCAACAGGACAGGGTGCGGTCCCTTGCCTGCCGGCCGGACCAGCCAACCATGGACGGGATAGCCGTCGGCCGCGTCAAAGGTGAGTTCCTGCGGCACAACGATCTCCGTCATGGTCCGCAGGTTGGCCGAAAAGTCTGTCAGAATCCGCAACTGTCCGTCGTAGAGCGCTGCGAGGTCCCCGTGGGTAGAGGGGTCGGCAAATGACACGAACAGGGAACCGCCCGCCCAGGCGGCGCCGGTTACGTCTCTGTCCCCATGCACCAGAAGCGTATGGCCACCCGTTGCGCCCAGCTCGAGGAGTTCCACCGTCCCTTGTGCATTGTTCAGTACCAGGGCACGGTCCGGACCGCGAAGTTCAATCCGGCTGCCGGGGGCGGCGACGTCCATCATCTCCGGGTCCGTTAGCGGAAGCGGCCTGCCGCCCCCTGCGGGCATGCAGTAGAGCACGGCGTTGCGTGCAACGAAGTCAGTGCCCGAGACGCCGAGTTCCCGCGCAATATACAACAGCCATCGGCCGTCCCTGGATTCGCGGACATCCAGCACTGACTGCTTCGTGGATGCACCCACGTCAACTGCTACAGGGTCCCCTCCTGTGACGGGCACTCTGTAAATGCTGGAGGCCAGCCCGTCGTCGTCCGGCAGTGCGGAAAAATAGACGCCGGACCCGTCGGCGCTGAAGGTCCCGCTGCCAACATCCGTGGCGAGCGACGTGAGCTGCCGGCCATCCGGCAGCGGCGCCGCAGGCTCGCCACCGAGCTCAGGGACCTCCACCAGGAACAGCTGCCGGGGCTTGTCGCGGGTGTAGCCCACGCCATTGAGCCTGTACTGGTATGTGGAAATCAGGCGTGGCTCTTCCGCTTCCGCCGCGACGCCTTCGACGGTGCCGTAGCGGCCGGCCTCCGGCTCGCGGGAGCTGTAAACGATCCGGTGTGAGTCAGGGGACCACGAGAAAGTTTCGACGCCGAGAAGCCTGTCGGTGATGACCTGCGGTTCGCCGCCGTCGGCCTCCACCACGCACAGCTGCGCCTTCGACTCCGGCCCGTCCGTCCGGAGGAAGGCCAGTACCAGTCCGTCGGGTGAGAAGGCGGGGGCGGTGTCCCGGAAGCCCCTCGTGATCCGCCGCGGCAGCTTCTCCTGGTCCAACGGTACGTTCCACAGCTGGCCCACATAGGCATCAGCGTTGAAATCGGGTTTGGTCACCGACACCGCAGCGCGGCTACCGTCCGGATGGACTGCCGGTGGCGAAACGGAATTAAGCAGCGGGAGGTGTTCTGGCTTCACCCACGTGAGCCTAACCTGCGGCTATTCCCCCGACGAACAGCAACGCCTCGCTCATGCGCAGAGAGCCTGGCGTGGGTGCCGCCCTAAGATGGTGCGTATGCCATCATCCGCGCCCCCTCCGCTGCGCTGCCCCCTGTGCGGTGACCACCTGAAGGTAGCCAACATCACCGGCGAAGCTGCCCACCGCTCCCTAATCTGCGGAGCAGCGCACAGCTTCGATGCGGCCAGGCAGGGCTATTTCAATCTCCTGGTCGGTAAGGGAACTGTTTTTGAAGCTGACTCTGCGGACATGGTGGCGGCCCGTTTCAATTTTCTCGCTGCCGGTCACTACCGTCCCTTGGCGGACGCCGTATCAGCCGCTGTAGTTGCCAGGGTTCTCCCCGGATCGCCGTTCACTGTCCTCGATTCGGGAACCGGTACGGGCCATTACCTCCGGATAGTGCTCGACGACGTCAGGCGGGTCACCGGCGAGTACACCGCCGTCGCACTCGACATCTCCAAATTCGCCTTGAGGCGGTCTGCCCGGCTCAACCCGGAAGCCGTCAACCTCGCCTGCGATGTGTGGCAGCAACTCCCCGTGGCGGACGCCGCCGTCGACGTCGTCACGGTGATCTTTGCGCCCCGCAACGCCGCAGAATTCGCCCGGGTCCTGCGCCCCGACGGCCGGCTGGTGGTGGTGACGCCCCGCGCGGGACACCTGGGCTCGCTGGCCACCCGGACGGGGATGCTGGCCATTGAAGACGAGAAGGACGCCAGGCTGGCCGAGTCCCTGGGCGGCCATTTCGTGCCGGAGTCCTCTCGGGATGTAGACATCCACATGCGGCTCACACCTGGGGAAATGGCTGACCTGGCCTTTATGGGTCCGGCTGGCCATCACCTGGACAGGGCAGCAATTGCCGCCAGGCTGGACAGACGGGATCCGGACAAACCGGATCCTACCTCCGCGGTAGATGCCCTGTTCAGGATCACGGTCTTTCGCCCGGTGGGGCCCGCAGCGTAACGACTTGGCCACGTTCAACTGCCCTCTTCCCGGCGCCCTGCCGTCCAGCTTCTAGGCGGACTAGGATGAATAGACAGCTGCCGAAGGGTCAAGGGGGACGGAATGTTTGAATGGCTCGGCGAAAACTGGTGGGCCCTTTGGCTCACAGCTTTCCTCGCGTTCGCGGTGATCGAGATGATCACCCTTGACCTGTTTTTCATCATGCTGGGAGGCGGGACGCTCGCGGCCATTGTGGCGGACTTTGCCGGCGCTGACCTGTGGCTGCAGACCGTTGTTTTCTGCGTGGTGTCCCTGCTCATGATCGCCTTTGTCCGCCCGGTGGCCCTCAGCCATCTGAAAAAGGGACCCGCCGAACAGCGCACCAACGTGGACCGGCTGATCGGCGAGCAGGCACTCGTCATGGAAGCAGTCAGCTCCACGGGCGGCCTGGTGAAGATCGGCGGCGACGTGTGGAGTGCCCGGTCCGCCGGCGCTGTACTGCCCGCGGGCCAGAAGGCAGTGGTCTCCGCCATCGACGGCGCCACGGCCGTTGTGTCCGCACCGCCGGAGCAAGCAGACCCGTCGTAGCTGCAACGACACCAACCGTTTTGGATACAGCCGAATAATTGGGGATAGGGAGAAGTATGGATAACGCAGGAGGAGTCGCCTTGGCCATTGTGCTGGTGGTGCTGATCGTGTTCGTGATAATTGTTCTGGTCCGCTCGGTGCGGATTATTCCGCAGGCGAGGGCTGGCGTGGTGGAGCGGCTTGGCAAATACCAGCGCACGCTTAACCCCGGACTCACCATCCTGATCCCGTTTGTGGACCGGCTCCTGCCGCTCCTTGACCTCAGGGAACAAGTGGTGTCCTTTCCGCCCCAGCCGGTCATCACCGAAGACAACCTGGTGGTCTCGATCGACACCGTCGTCTACTTCCAGGTCACCGATCCACGTGCGGCCACGTACGAAATCGCCAACTACATCCAGGCTGTGGAGCAGCTCACCACCACCACCCTGCGTAACGTCGTTGGTGGCTTGAACCTCGAAGAGGCCCTTACTTCCCGCGACCAGATCAACGGTCAGCTGCGCGGAGTCCTGGATGAGGCCACCGGCCGCTGGGGCATCCGCGTCTCGCGCGTCGAGCTGAAAGCGATTGACCCGCCCCACTCGATCCAGGACTCGATGGAGAAGCAGATGCGGGCCGAGCGCGACCGCCGCGCTGCGATCCTCACCGCGGAGGGGACCAAGCAGTCAGCCATCCTGACGGCCGAAGGCCAGCGGCAGGCGTCGATCCTCGCGGCAGAGGGTGACGCCAAGGCAGCCATCCTCCGTGCGGACGGTGAGGCGCAGGCCATCCAAAAGGTCTTCGACGCGATCCACAAGGGAAATCCTGATCAGAAGTTGCTGGCGTACCAGTACCTGCAGACGCTTCCCAAGCTGGCCGAAGGATCTTCCAACAAGCTGTGGATCATTCCCAGCGAAGTCGGGGAAGCACTCAAGGGCATCGGCAACGCACTCGGCGGCACCAATCCTGATCCGCGGGCCGGCGGCAGGCTCTTTGATGAGGAACCCGCCAAGCAGCCCTGAGCCTGACCCAGCCAGTTTCAAGGAGGCCGTGCCCGCCATGCCAGGCGGCACGGCCTCCTGCCGTAAGGTACGTCGCTGGTCCACCGCCGGCGTTTGGCGGCAGGGATCCGTATCGGTATAATTGAGTGTTTGTCCGGTCGGACCAGATCCGCTGGAACAAGAATGCTTCGCAATGCGTTGAATTTAATGATGCAGCACAGTGCACACAGTAGTTCGGTGCGGTTATGTCGCGCCGGCTGGCGTGGGGCCTTGCTCCGCGAACCGACCAGAGGGAGAAAACATGAGCGATCGCAGCCTGCGGGGTATGCGCCTTGGCGCGCAGAGCATGGAGACCGAGTCCGGCGTCGAGCCGGCTCCGCGTCAGCGTGTCGAATACCGGTGCGCGGACGGCGAACAGGTCTTCGTCACGTTCTCTTCAGAGGCTGAAATTCCTCCTGTGTGGGTCTCCAAGACCGGCAAGGAAGCGCTCCTGGTCGATGGCGAACGTCCAGACACCAGCAACGAAAAAGCTGTCCGTACCCACTGGGACATGCTCCTGGAGCGCCGTTCCCTCCCCGAGCTGGAACAGATTCTTGAGGACCGGCTGACCATCCTGCGCGAACGCCGCGGTGAACGGCGCAGCGCCTGACCCTTGGGGCCTCAGCCTCACTGCCAGCGGCGTACTGAACTGACCGCGGCGCAGTGAACGAATTGCAAAGGACCGGCCCGGTAACGTCATCCACGTTGCCGGGCCGGTCCTTTGTTAATTCCGCTAAGTTACGTGTGTAAGTCCCGTAGCTATGCTGATCCGCTGTGAGCGGCCAGCTGCTAGCCCTGTGCCGCTGCTTTTTTGCCCATGAGCTTGTTCCAGCGCGCCTGCAGGCCCCACCTGGTGACGTTGATCATGGCCTCAACCACAATGTTGCCGCTCATCTTGGAGGCGCCCAGCTCACGCTCAACGAACGTGATGGGGCGCTCCTCGATCCTGAGGCCCATCTTGGCAACACGCCACGCCAGGTCCACCTGGAAGCCATAGCCCACTGAATCGACTTGATCGAGATTGAGCTTTTCCAGGGTTGACCTCCGGAAGGCGCGGTAGCCGCCGGTGACATCCTTGATCTTCAGCCCCAGCATCAGCCGCGCGTACGTGCTGCCAACGCGTGAAATCGCCTGCCGGTACAGCGGCCAGTTGACCACGCTGCCACCCGGAACCCAGCGGGAACCCATGGCCAGGTCGGCACCCTGTTCAACTGCTTCCAACAGTTGGGGCAGCTGTTCGGGCTGGTGGGAGCCGTCGGCGTCCATTTCCACCAAGACGTCGTAACCGGCCTCCAGGCCCCACTTGAACCCAGCAATGTAAGCAGCTCCGAGGCCCTCCTTGCCCTTGCGGTGAAGGACATGGACCTGTGCATCAGCGGAAGCAATCTTGTCCGCCAGGTGTCCGGTGCCGTCGGGGCTGTTGTCGTCCACCACCAGAACGTCCGAGGCCGGTACGGCTGCCCGCAGGCGCTGGAGGGTCTTGGGCAGCGATTCCAGCTCGTTATAGGTCGGAATAATGGTGAGGACGCGCACAAGGGGCCTTTCCTGGACGGGAGCAGTCGGAGCGGCTGATAATCAGCAGAGTTGCTGGCTGGCAGGCGCAACTACCCATTATAGGGCGCTGGCCTGCGCTTCGGATCAGGAACGCAGGGCCGGACTGGAAAATAGCTCGTGGCCGTCCCGGACGGTCTGCAGGCAAACCGGGTCTGTGCCGGTGTCCAGCGCCGGGAGCAGGGGCGTGCGGGCACGCGGATCCGTACTCCAGGACTGCACCCTTCCGTCCGCCACCTGGACCATCAGTTCCTCAACGTCCCAGACGGCGAAACTGGCCGGTGCGCCGGGAACCAGTTGTCCGGCCATCGGGTTGTGATACTTGGCCGCACGCCAGCCAGCCCTGGTGTGGCCCAGGAACGCCGCACGCGCCGAGATCCGCTCGTCGTGGTTGTGGTGTTCCAGGCAGGCCCGCACACTCGACCAGGGCCGCAGCGGCGTCACCGGGCTGTCGCTGCCGAAGCAGATGGGAACGCCGGCTGAATAGAATGAGGCAAATGCGTTCATGGACCGGCTTCGGCCGCCCAGGCGCTGCTGGTACATCCCGCCGTCGTTCCCCCAGACGGCGTCGAAGCGGGGCTGGGCGCTGACTGTGACGGAGTACCGGGCCAGTCGCTGGACGGCGCTGGCATCTGTCACTTCCACATGCTCAAAACGGTGACCGGCAGCTCGGATCCGCTGCTCCCCTACCTCCGCAGCAGCGATTTCCAGCGCCGCCAGCGCGGCGTCCAGCCCGGCGTCGCCAATAACGTGGAAGCCACCCTGGACGCCCAGCAGTGAACAGGCGGCAAGGTGGGCACCTGCCTCCGCTGCCGTGAGATACAGGCTGCCCCGCTCTCCGGCCGCGTCGCTGTAGCCGGACCTCAGCGCCGCGGTGCGGGAGCCGAGGGAACCGTCAATGTTCAGGTCGCCGGCGAGGCCGCGCACTGGAACGCCGAGGCCGTCCAGCAGGTGCCGGGCATGCTCCTCCGAAGTGGCCAGTTCGCCCCAGTACGGCATCACTTCCGGCACGGCAGCCTCTCCGGGTGCGGTGTTCCAGGCAGCGGCAAGCCGAAGATCATGCACTCCCCCAATATGTGGGGCGGCCATCTCTGCCAGCGCCACGTAGCCGTTCTCGGCTGCTTCGGTGAGGGCCCGCTGCTGGAACCCGCGGAGGCTGGCGTCCGGGAGGCGCCGCGCCTCATGGTGGGCTGCCGTGTGCGCGGCACGCGATACCTGCGCCCCGGCGGCATAGCCGTCGAGGCCGGCAAGCCCGGCGTCGGTGGCAAGCGAGGAGGATACCAGGGCCGAATGCGCATCCACCCTGGAGAGAAACACGTGCCGGCCGCCGGCGGCACGCTCGAGTTCATCAGTTGCCGGCAGCGTGGGGTCGTCCCACGTGGACTCATCCCAGCCGTGACCGAGCACCGGGCCGCTACCTTGGGAAGCCGACACGGCATCAAGTAGTTGCCGGGCGGAACGGACCCCGCCAAGCTGCAGGGAATCCAGGGCAATGCCGGTTTCTGTCAGGTGGACATGGGAGTCGACAAAGCCCGGCGCCACGAGCGCGCCCCGGAGGTCGATGATCTCCATGGACGAGTCCGCAATGGATGACGCTGCCTGTTCGGAGCCCACCCAGGCAACGGTGTCGCCGTCCACCACCATGGCGGTGGCCAACGGATCCGCGGCCGAGTACACCGAGCCGTTACGGTACAGGACCACCTTGCGCTCGGGCGGGGCAGGCACGGTGTAACGATCAATGGTCATCGGGGTAAAGCTCCTGGGTAGGGGTGGACAGCACCGGCTGCCGGTACATCAAAGGACTGTTGTATCTATGGTCGTACATCAAGGACGGCTTCATCACAGCACAGACGAGTACGCCACTACACCGCGGCGGATCAGCGAGATGGCCTCCGAACATAGCCGTGCGAGACGTGGATCAAGGCCGGGAATCTTGGCCAGTTGGTCCAGGAGGTCAATAACCTGCTTGACCCAGCGGACAAAGTCGCCCGCCGCCAGGTCAGTGCCGTTCAGCACGTCCTGGAGGTGCCGTCCCTTTGCCCACTTGTACATGGGCCAGACAAGTCCCAGTTCGGGTTCCCCGGTCAGCGGCAGCTTGTTCTGCTCTTCGACGTCCTCCAGCGCGGACCACTCACGGACCACCAGATCCACGGACGTTTCCAGTGCGATGCTCGGCATTCGGGGGCGGAGCCCCCTGTCTTCGCGCTTGGCCTGATAGACGAGGACACTCGCCAGGGCTGCAACCTCGACGGCGTCAAGATCGCCGAACGCACCCAACCGGAGGGACTGTGAAATCAGCAGGTCCTTCTCGCCATAGATCCGGCGGAGGCGCTGGCCGTCGGGACTGATGGACAGGCGGCCATCGGCGCCGGCCTCCAGGTAGCCGTAGGCCGACAGGACGTCGCAGACACGGTCGAACGTCTTCGCAATCGTATTGGTCCGGCCTTGGATCTGGCGGACCAGTGCGTCCGTATCGCGGCGCAGCTTCCACCAGCGTTCTGACCAGCGTGCGTGGTCTTCACGCTCGCTGCACCCGTGGCAGGGGTGTGCCCGGAGTGCCCGGCGAAGCTCCGTGATCCGCTTCTCCTGGTTGGGCAGCACACTTCCCAGGCCGAAGTCAGTGGTGCGGCCTGGCGCGGGTGGACGGTTTTCCCGCAGGGCGTTCCGGGCCGACGAGGCGAGGTCGCGCCGTGACTTGGGGATTTTGGCGTTGAACGTCTTCGGAATCCGGATCCGCGTCACGGGTGCGATGGGACCTTCGAGGTCCTCGGCGCCGATCCGTCTAAGCTGGTTGTCAAGGGTGAGGACCGCAGGCCGTGGCTCCCGGCCGCTGTGGTCCGAACTGAGCACAACGGCCAGCCCGGGAGCCCGCCCTCCCGGAACGTCCACCACGTCACCGGGCATGAGCCGTGCAAGGGAGTCCTCGTTGAGGGACTTCCGGGCCCGCGATTTGGTCCGCGAGGTGACATTTTCGGCGTCGGACAGTTCACGGCGTAACCGCGCATACTCGGTGAAGTCGCCGAGATGGCAGGTCATGGATTTCGCGTAGCCTGCAAGGGACTCTTCCCGGCTGCGCACCTGCTTGGCGAGACCCACCACGGACCGGTCCGCCTGGAACTGTGCAAACGAGGATTCGAGGATTTCCCGCGCGCGGGCGCGGCCAAACTGTGCCAGCAGGTTGATGCTCATGTTGTATGTGGGCTGGAAGCTTGAATTCAGCGGATAAGTCCGGCGCGAGGCGAGGCCAGCCACCGCCGCAGGATCCGTCCCCGGCTGCCAGAGGACCACCGCATGGCCTTCGACGTCGATGCCCCGGCGGCCGGCGCGTCCGGTCAGTTGGGTGTACTCCCCTGCTGTGATGTCCACATGGGCTTCGCCATTGAACTTGTCCAGTTTTTCCAAAACCACGGACCGGGCGGGCATGTTGACGCCAAGGGCAAGGGTCTCGGTGGCGAAGACAGCCTTAACCAGTCCCTCGACGAAGAGTTTCTCCACCACTTCCTTGAACGTGGGCAGCATGCCGGCGTGGTGGGCGGCGAAACCCCGCAGCAGGCCCTCCCGCCACGTCCAGAAGCCCAGGATGTCCAGATCCTCAGGCGGGATGTCCTGCCCCGCTTCGTCGACGCGCTGGACAATGATGCGCTGCTCCTTCTCCGTGGTCAGCCAGAGCCCCGACGAGACGCACTGGGCCACGGCGGCGTCGCAGCCAGCACGGGAAAAGATAAAGGTGATGGCCGGCAGCAGGTCCTGGCGGTCCAGGCTGGCAACCACCTGGGGACGGCTGGCCTTCCGGACGGCACCGGGCAGTGGTCCCTGTGACGTGCGGACCTCTGCACGTTGCCGGTGCTGGCGGCGCTGGCTCCGACCGCCATGGCCGAACCGTCCACGGAAGCTCTCCTGGCCTTCGCTGCGGGCCATGGCAAGCAGGTCCGGGTTGACCTCGAACCGCCGCCCTGCGGAGTCATCGCGGGCGGCGGCATCCCGTTCTGGATCCGGCTCTTCCCGGACCGGCAGGGGTGCTCCGGTCTGGGCGTCCGCGGGCGGCGCAATTTCGTCAAAAGTAGTTTCGCCGGCGAACAGGTCCACAATTTCCCGGCCCACCATAACGTGCTGCCACAAGGGAACAGGCCGGTGCTCGGAAACGATGATGTCGGTGTCACCGCGAACGGTGTCCAGCCACGCACCGAACTCTTCTGCGTTCGAAACCGTGGCACTGAGCGAAACAACCTGGACTTCGCTTGGAAGGTGGATGATCACTTCCTCCCACACGGCGCCGCGGAAGCGGTCTGCGAGGTAGTGGACTTCGTCCATGACCACAAACCCGAGGTCGTCCAGTGTGGCGGATTCGGCGTAGAGCATGTTGCGGAGGACTTCGGTGGTCATGACCACGACCGGGGCGTCCCCATTGATGCTGGTGTCGCCCGTCAGGAGCCCAACGTTTTCCGCCCCGTATTTTTCGGCGAGTTCGGTGAACTTCTGGTTGCTTAGCGCCTTGATGGGCGTGGTGTAGAAAGCCTTAAGATGCCGCTCCAACGCAAGGTAAATGGCAAACTCCCCCACAATGGTCTTCCCAGCGCCGGTAGGGGCGGCCACCAGCACTCCCCTGCCTTCCTGAAGGGAACGGCAGGCGAGGCGCTGGAATTCGTCGAGTTCAAAATCGAGGGTGCGGACAAACCCGCCCAGGTAGGTGCGCCCCTCGGCTGTGCGTTCCGCGCTGGCCCGGTAACTTTCAGAGGGCGAGAGCGGCCCGGAGATAGAGGACATGCTTCAAGCCTAGTGCGCTGCGCGCTACAGGTTCTTCAGTTCACTGCCGGGAGTAGCGATGTCGGCTGTTGCGTCCGTCTCGGCAACTTGTTTCGCCACCCGTTTGTCCTTGCGCTTGTCGTTGAAGATACACAGTCCAATGGCGGCGAAAAACAGGATCAGCAGGGGTGCAGCCAGCAGGAACATGGACAGCGCGTCGGTCCCTGGTGCGGCCAGGGCGGCGAGGACGAATACCAGGAAGACGATGATCCGCCAGGCTTTGAAGATGGTCCGGCCCCGCACAATCCCGGCCAGGTTGATACCCACCAGGATCACGGGCACCAGGAAGGAAATACCCAGGGTCAGCAGCATCTGCGTTGCGAACGTGAGGTAGTCGGTAGCCGAGATGTTGTTGGCGCCGGTCTGGGGGGTGAACTGGAGCAGTGCCCTGACTACCGTAGGGAAAACCAGCCAGGCCACAAAAACGCCGGCCAGGAACAGGGGTACGGCGGCAGTCATAAAGCCGAGCGTGTAGCCCCGTTCCTTCCGGGTCAGCCCGGGGGTAATAAAAGCCCAAACCTGGTAGATCCACACCGGGCTGGAAATCACCAGCCCGATCTGGATGGCAATCTGGATCTTGAAAGCAAACGGATCCGCGATGGTCGCAAAGTTCAGGACAGCCGTCCGGCCGGTTTCATGGGCAATGGATATCAGCGGGGCCGAGAGGCTTCCGACGACGGGGTCGTAAAGGAACCAGCCTGCCACGGCGGCAAGCAGCACAGCAATTGCCGATTTGATCAGCCGGTTCTTGAGCTCCTTGAGATGGTCCCAAAGAGCCATCCGCCCCTCCGGGTTGGATTTACGGCCCCGCGTCAGTGCCACTGTAGGTTATGCGCGGTTAGACGGCGGAACGTCAGTGCCGTCCGTCGGCTCGCCGGGCTTGGGGTGCGGGTGATTGACGATCTTGCCTTCCACCGGCCCCGAGGCGTCGTCGGTGGATTCAGTCTTGCCGTCGTTCTTCATCTCCTTGACCTCGGATTTGATGATCCGCATGGACTGGCCCAGGCTGCGGGCCATGGCAGGGAGCTTGGGCGCAGCAAAAAGAAGCAGCGCAACGACGATGATTATGACAATTGGCCAGGGGCCATCAAAGAGTCTTCCCACGGGAATTCCTTTCCTCTTACAACATCCTACGTCTAACTGAGATCCAGATCGCGAAGCGACTGGGGCTGGCCCCGATGGTGCTTGCGCTGTACCCGCCTCTGGCGGCGGTCCTCCCGGCGGGATGACTTGGATGCGTCGTAATCATGTCGCATCTGTGCAGGCGAGGCAAAAATGGCGCCGCCCGGTTGGACCGGCGCGGCACTTTGTGGCTCGCCGGCCACGACCGGTGCCAGGTGACCGAATTTCGAACCGGCGTCGCCAAGATCCTTCAGTACCGCCCTGATCTGGCGGTACAAACGGATGCCCAGGAGGACATAAAGGAGCAGGGACAACGCAACGAGCGCTATCCAGATCAGGATCCATGACCACCAAGGCATGCTGACGAGTCTAGACGATATGAGGGAGTGGGGGGGGCTGGCCGTGGGCGGCCCTTGGTCCTCTTGGAGTCCATTCTCGCCCCGGCGGATCCGGACCGCGACTGGGCGCAGGTGGGCACAAGGCAGCGCGTGGAGTGAACTCGCGTCGCGACTATGAGTAACCGGAAACGGCCACGCTCGACCCGAGAGAAGCAATCCGCACCAGCCGAACCCCTCGTCCTGCGGTAACCAAACCCGTGCATATTAGTCTGACAAAACCACGTCGCCAACGACACGCTGACCACCCCCACCAGACGCCCCGGACCAAACAAGATGCGAACCACGGACCAACCTGCCCACGGCACTTATCAGAAAAGCGGCCCCCGGCTTTCAAGCCCGCGACCGCTTCCCACTCTCCTCTTGACAGAATCCACTACATGTTAGTCGCCGTAGCGGACCAGGGCCGCCTCGATCCAGGCCCGCGACGCGGCCGCAAGGTCCACGGGGTGCAGGATCCGTGCCGACCCGCCATGCTGTGCCACGAACATGGGCAGCCAGGTTGTGCTGCCAAACCGGATCTCGGCCACGAGTCCGCCGTCCGGCAGGGTTGCCACCCGTTCGGCATAGTAGTCGTCGGCCAGTCCCGCGCCCTTCCTGGTGAGCTGCACCAGGACGGTGGTGTCGTCGTCGTTGGGCGTGAACAGTTTGGCCGGGAACCCTTCTTCCGGCCGGACCTGCGTGGACGCCGGGTTTCCGTTCGGCGCAATCCCCTGGACCCTGTCCAGCCTGAAATTCCGCAGTCCCCGGGCGGAGTGGCAGTAGGCCTCGAAGTACCAGGTGTTGTCCAGCGAGTACAGACGGAGCGGGTCCACGTTCCGTTCGGAGACCTGGTCCCGCTGAGCGGATAAATACACCAGCCGCAGCTGTGAGCGGTCCCGGATGGCATCCCGGACCACGTGAAGGACGGCCGAATCCGCGGGCCCGACTTCCGGGCCGGCCAGCGAACCTGCCCGGAGACCCTCTTCACCGGCCGCCGCCATTAGTTTAAGGGTCACCGATTCCAGGGCGCCGCCCTCGGCGAGTTCCGGAAGCCCGTTCAGCGTCTCCAGACCGGTCAAGAGTGCGCAGGCCTCATCCACGGTGAACCGGACCGGCCTGGTGAGGTCCAAATCCTGGGTGATGTAGACATGGCCTTCCTCCCAGTGGATATCCAGCAGGTCGTCAGGATAGCCCCCGGGCAGGCCGGAACAGATGAGGATCCGGAGGTCACTCTCCAGCTCGGCGGGTGTGATCTCGAACCGTGCTGCGACGTCGTGGATGTGCAGGCCCTGGTTGTGGACCAGGAAAGGCACCAGCTGCAACATGCGCTTGAGCTGGTCCTCCGAAGTACGCTTGCGGACGGACGGGCCGCGCGGGGAGTCCGCAAACCGGTAGCCAGGAACCGGAACCGCGCAGAACGTGGCGGCGCTCTGCAGCCGGTGACGCACTGCCGCCACCAGTTCCTGGGGCTCACGGGCCACGGCGTCCGGTCCGTAGGAGGCGAGCTCCTCGGCCAGCACCTCGGTGTCCCGGAACTCCACGTGCAGCCGTTCGTCGGCGCCGTCGGGCGTTTCCGCACTGAGGTTGGGCACCAGCGCGGCGCGCCGGCGCAGACCAAGGAGGCGCCCCCTCCGGACGTCCACGACGGCGGTCCGGAGCGGAAGTTCGGGGAGCCCGTCCAACTCTTCGCGGATGTTGAAATCCGCCGGCGGCGAGTACGATTCCTTGCCCAGCACGGTGACGCCGCCGGTGAACCGGGAAAGCCGGAAATGGCGTGGCGCCAGTCGTGAACGGTCGTAGCCGGTCAGGTACCACTGGCCAAACCGGCTTCCGAGGCCCCACGGTTCTACCGTCCGCTGCTCTTCCTTGCCCGTGGTGCCGGCGAGGTACCGGAAACTGACCGGGTGCCGGGCATGCATGGCCGCAACAACGTCGTCGAACGCCTGGCCGGCCGGTCTAATCCGCGGCTGCACGCCGAGCGGAAGTTCGACGTCGGACAGCGTTCCGGAGGCCTGGAGCTTTCGCAGGGCGTTGGCGGCGGCAGCCCCCAACGCGGCGCGCTCCCATAGCTGGGAAGCCAGGAGAAGGACTGTCCACTCCCCCGGGCTGAGCCGGACATCGGGCAGGCGGTTCGATTCCTTGCCGATGCGGTAGCGCGTGGTCGCCGGGTCATCTTCGCTCCAGCCGTGGTCCGTCACCGTTTCCACGTCGAAGCCGAACTGTCGGAGGTCGTTCTTGTCCCGCTCAAACATCCGGCCGAACGCGACGTCGTTGCCGGAGGTGTCGTGGTAGACCTTCGCCCGCAGCTCTGAGCGGCGCAGGCCATATTTGGTGTTCAGAAGGGCGATCAGGAGGTTCAAGAGGCGCTCAGTACGGGTGACGGACACTCTGGCTACGTTACTAAATTCCTTCGCGGAAAGCCGAAAGCGCGGCAGCAACCGGGAAACAGCTCCTGATTGTTACCGCGCTTTCCGGTCCCAGTGTTTTCCGGTCAGCGGACGCCGACGAGGTCCACCACAAAGATCAGTGCTTCGTTGGGGCCGATTGCCCCACCGGCACCGCGGGAGCCGTACGCCAGCTCAGAGGGAATCTCCAGGCGGCGGCGGCCGCCCACCTTCATGCCCAGCAGGCCCTGGTCCCAGCCCTGGATGACCTGGCCCACGCCGACACGGAAGTCCAGCGGCGCGCCGCGGCCCCAGGAAGCATCGAATTCTTCGCCGGTGGACCAGGCCACGCCGACGTAGTGTGTCGACACAGTGTCGCCCTTCTTTGCCTCGGTGCCGTCGCCCTCAATGAGGTCAGTGATGACCAGCTCGGTGGGGACATCGCCTTGCGGGAAGTCAATCTCCGGCTTCTGGCGGTCGAAATCGCGTTGACCAAATGACATGTTTCTCCTTCGTATGGTGGGTGGGTGATGTGTTGAAAGCTATTTGACGCCCAGGATGTCCACAACGAAGACAAGGTCACCCTTGGCTTCGCCCTGGCCGGCATCACCGTATGCGAGGTCCTTGGGAACGACAAGGAGGACGCGGGAGCCCACCGTTTTGCCTGCGAGTCCCTGGGTCCAGCCCTTAATGACGCCGGTCAATGGGAAGCTGGCGGGCTTGCCGCGGTCAAAGCTTGAATCGAACTTGGTGCCGCCCACGAGGTTGACGCCCACATAGTTGACGGTGAGCGTGTCAGTGGCCTTCACTTCCGCGCCCTTTCCCTTGATGAGGTCCTGCGCCACCAAGGCGGTTGGTGCCGCGGCACCCTCGACGTAGATCTCGGGGATGCCCTGGTCATTTTCCTTGACCGTCGGTAGTCCGGCGGGCGGGGTGACAGTTTCGCCCTCAGGCTTTTCGAGCGCCTGCGCCACGTCTTTCGCAGAAATCAGCTTGATCACCAGAAGCTGGGTTGGCTGGGCTGTGGCGCCCGCAGCGGCAGCCTTCCCGGGTACGGCAAGGGCCAGGGTTGAACCGAGTTTCGCCCCCACAAAAGCGTTGTAGATGACCGGGCTTCCGGTCTTGAGGTCCTCGCTGAGCTCGAGCGGCTCAGGTTCTCCCGGGAAGGTATCTTCCAGCGTGGAACCGTCGGTTCCGTTGACTGCGAGAATCGAAATGTTGGCGATCTGGTTTGCTTTTACCGGGGCGCCGTCACCTTCAGCGAGCACCTTGATGGTGGGTGCTGTGACCTCCAGCGGCTTGGTGAACTCAACACCCGGAGCTTTTTTGTCCCCATTTTCCGTCAGTTTCAGGGAGTCGAACTTGGCAGTGTCACCGGCCGACTGGCTGGTGGGTTCCGGTGCCGCGGGCGAACCGCCACAAGCGGTAAGCAGCAGCAGACCGGGGATAAGGATTGCTAGGAGTCGGCGCACGTAAGAGAACTTTCGTCGGGGCAAGGTGGACGCGATACCGGAACAGGTGCCCGGCACCGCTGCAGGGCCAAAGAATGGCCCTGCCAAGGATAGCCCCTGAACCTGAACGTCACCCCATAGAGTTCAAGAGGGCATCCACCCGGTCATCGATGCTGCGGAACGGATCCTTGCACAGGATGGTCTGGTGGGCGCGGTCGTTGAGCTTCAGGTGTACCCAGTCCACGGTGTAGTCCCTGCCCAGTTCCTGTGCCCGCCGGACAAAGTCGCCCCTGAGCTTCGCGCGGGTGGTCTGCGGCGGTGCATCCACGGCGTCCTTGATCACGGTGTCGTCAACCACGCGACGCACCGCGCCCCTGGCCTGCAGCAGGTAATAGAGGCCGCGGGTCCGTGAAATATCGTGGTAGGTCAGGTCAAGCTGGGCGATCCGGGGTGCATCCAGGCCAAGGCCGTGCCGCTCCCGGTAGTTGTCCATCAGCTTCTTCTTGATGGCCCAGTCAATTTCTGTGTCGATGGTGCTGGTATTACCGCTTCCGATTGCATCCAGCGTCCGCTCCCAGAGGTCCAGGATCAGCGGAACGTGGGGGTTGTGGGCGCCGTGCTCCTGCACAAAAGCTTTGACCTTGGTCAGGTATTCCTGCTGGATCTCCAACGCAGTGAGCTGGCGGCCGTTGGCGAGCCGGACCAGCGCACGGCCGCTGAGGTCGTGGGAGATCTCCCGGATGCTGCGGATGGGATTCTCCATCCGCATGTCCCGCATGATCACCCCGGCCTCAATCATGCGGAGAATGAGGTCCACTGAGCCCACCTTGAGCAGGGCCGTGGTTTCGGACATATTGGAGTCGCCCACAATGACGTGGAGCCGACGGAAGAATTCGGCGTCGGCGTGCGGTTCATCCCGGGTGTTGATAATGGGACGCGACCGGGTGGTGGCCGATGATACGCCTTCCCAGATGTGGTCTGCCCGCTGCGAAAATGCATATGTTGCCCCGTGCGGAGTCTTCAGGATCTTGCCCGCGCCGGCGATCAGCTGGCGCGTGACCAGGAACGGGATCAGAATCTCTGCGAGCCGGGAGAATTCGCCCCGGCGCGGGATGAGGTAGTTCTCGTGGCTGCCATAGGAGTTCCCGGCGGAATCGGTGTTGTTCTTGAACAGGTAGACGGTTCCGTTGAACCCCTCGGCGGCAAGCCGTGCCTGCGCCTCATCCACGAGGTCGTCGAGGATCAACTCGCCGGCGCGGTCGTGGGCGACCAGCTGGGCGAGGTCATCACATTCCGCGGTGGCGTACTCGGGGTGCGAGCCGACGTCGAGATACAGCCGTGAACCGTTAGTCAGGAACACGTTGGAGGACCGGCCCCAGCTGACCACTTTGCGGAACAGGTACCTCGCCACCTCCTCAGGCGCCAGCGGCCGCGAATCGGGGCTCGAATACGAGATTCCGAATTCGGTCTCAATACCGAAGATCCTCTTGTCCATCTCAGTCCTCCTCCGCAAGCAGCGCCGTGATGTCGGCGTCGTTCAATCGCCGGAAGGCCCGGCGGAAGCCCCTGGCGGTCTCCGACTGCCTGTCCAGGACGGCAACCTCAACGGCTTTGGCCGGAAGGGTCGCGCCCTCTTCGCCCTGCTCCGTTCCGCCCGCCAGGCTGCTGATGGCCAGCCGGACGGCTGCGGGAAACCGCAGCGAAGAACGCCAGCCCTCGGCGATGACGGATGAGACGCGCTCCGCCTGGCCACCCATCACGATGAAGCCGTGCTCGTCGGCGATCGACCCATCAAAAGTCAGCCGGTACAGGTGGTCCTGCTCCGGCGTCGGGCCTACCTCGGCGACCGCAAGTTCCACTTCAAATGGCTTCTGCTCGGCAGTGAAGACCGCGCCGAGGCTTTGCGCGTAGACGCTTGCCAGGCCCCGCGCGGTGACGTCCTCACGGTCGTAGGAGTAGCCCCGCACGTCCGCGTATCGGACCCCGGCCTGGCGCAGGCTCTCAAATTCGTTGTACTTGCCGACGGCGGCGAAGGCGATCTTGTCGTAGATCTCACCGACCTTATGCAGCGAAGGTGACGGATTTTCAGCGACGAGGGTGATTCCGTCCTGGCAGCTGATGACAACCACGGACCTGCCGCGGGCGATGCCCTTCCGTGCGAAGTCCGCACGGTCCTTCATCAGTTGTTCAGGCGAGACATAGAACTGCTGCGTCATGTCAGGCCTCCCGCCGCTCAGCAGACCGGGCCGCAATGATGCTTCCCGCCACAGCCGCCAGTTCCGGTTCCGGGATGCGCCTGGCGCCGTCCCGGTTCACCGTGTACACGACGGGCCAGAGCTGGCGGACCGGATCCGGACCGCCTGTTGCGGAGTCGTCGTCGGCGGCGTCATAGAGCGATTCGACGGCAACGGAGACCGCTTCGGCTTCCGTCAGGTTGGGCCGCCAGAGTTTTTTGAGCGCGCCACGGGCGAAAACAGAGCCAGAGCCGACGGTGTGGTGCTCGCGTTCCTCGTACCGGCCTCCTGTGACGTCGTAGGAGAAGAGGCGGCCCACTCCGGCAGTAGTGTCGAAACCGGCAAAGAGGGGCACTACTGCCAGGCCCTGCAGGGCCATGGGAAGATTGCCGCGGATCATGGCGCCCAGTCGGTTGGCCTTGCCGTCCAAGCTCAGGAGTGTGCCTTCGATCTTTTCGTAGTGCTCCAGTTCCACCTGAAAGAGCCGCGTCAGGTCGATGGCAATCCCGGCAGTGCCAGCGATTCCCAGCACCGAGTACCTGTCTGCCGGGAAGACCTTTTCGATATGCCTGCTCGCAATCATGTTGCCCATGGTGGCTCGCCGGTCACCGGCCATCAGCACACCTCCGCCGTAGCTCATCGCCACGATGGTGGTGGCATGCGGCACCTGCAGCGGAGTGGCTCCGGCTGTGGCCCCAGGCAGCGCGCGGTTGTACGGAAGCAGGTCCGGACGGTCCCGCTGCAGATGCTCGGTAAATGACGACGTCGCGTTGCCGGCTACCTGGTTGGCGGTTGATTCCTGCACTGGTGCACTCCTTGAACGTGGTCCTTCTACGGAACAGCTTCCGGCCGGCGCGGCGTCCGCCACTATCCGGCTGCGGCTACTGGCCGCCCTTTTGGACGAAGGCGCGGACGAACTCCTCAGCGTTGGACTCCAGGACGCCGTCAATTTCGTCCAGGAGGTCATCGACGCCCTGGGTGGCGGCCGATGCCTGGGCTTCGGGGGCGGCCGGGGGCGCCTCCGGGATGTCCTCTTCGACCTGGCTGTCGCGCGATTGTGGCTGCTGCTGTTCCTGGCCTGCCATGGTGATCTCTCCTTCGGGAAGCATCGGATCCGGGCGGATCTGCTGATACGCCCATATTGCCACGCTGAACGCCTGCTGGCGCGGTTTACGCCGGAGGCGGAGGGGTGTTGTGCCCAAGGAGTTCGGCGAGGAACGGTCCGGCCGTGCGGTGGCGGGCGAATAGCCCTCCCGTGAGGGCCCTGGTGCCGCGAAGGGGCTCCCTGGTGGGCACGCGCTGCAGCCGGCCGTATCCCGGGACATCGAAGATGACCGAGTCCCAGCTGGCCCCGACCACGTCTTTGCCGAAGCTGCTGATGCAGTGTCCGCGGAAGAACGCACGCGTGTCCGGCGGCGGTTCGGTCACCGCTGCGGCGATCGCCGAGTCCTCGACAATCCGATCCATGCGGTTCCTGGCAAGGAACCGGTAGTACAGCCCCTTTTCCGGCCTGATGTCGGCCCACTGCAGGTCCACAAGGCCCAGCCTTGCGTCATTCCAGGCGAGGTTGTCCCGGCTGCGATAGCCCTCCAAAAGGGAGAGTTTCGCCAGCCACTCCACGGAGGTGGCCGCGCTACTCCTGTCCGAATGGAGCTGGGTCAGGGTAGCGGCCCAGCGTTCCAGTACTTCGTGCGTATGGCCGTCCCCGTCCACAGCATCGGCAACCCCGGTGTCCTGCGCCAGCTTGGCCGCCGCCTCGTGGTACATCCACTGCAGATCCAGGGCCGTAACGCGGCGGCCGTCCAAAAGCCTGAGCCTGGCCGTCAGCGACGTGTCGTGGCTGACCGCCTGCAAGGCCGAAACGGGCTCGTGGACCTCCACTTTGGGCGCCAGGCCGGCCTCGATAAGGCTCAGGACCAGCGCAGTGGTGCCGAACTTAAGGTAGTTCGAGGACTGGCTGAGGTTGGCGTCCCCGATGATGACATGCAGGCGCCGGTATTTGTCGGCCGTGGCATGGGGCTCGTCCCGGGTATTGATGATCGGCCGGCGGATGGTGGTTTCCAAGCCCACTTCGGCTTCGAAGAAGTCGGCCCGCTGGCTGATCTGGTACCCCGGGGTGGAACTGTCCTGCCCTCTGCTCACCCGCCCTGCGCCGCACATAATCTGGCGTGTGACGAAGAAGGGCGTCAGTCCCCGCACAATGTCCCCGAAAGGCACTGAGCGCGGCATCAGGTAGTTCTCGTGGGAGCCATACGAGACGGACTTGTTGTCCGTATTGTTTTTATAGAGGTTGACCGGCGGCAGCTCTGGATCCGCAGCCAGGCGCCGCACCGCTGCCAGCGCAACGAGATCTCCAGCAGCATCCCAGATCACGGCATCACGGGGATTGGTCACCTCGGCGCTGGAGTATTCCGGGTGGGCGTGGTCCACGTAGAGGCGGGCACCGTTTCCCAGCACCATGTTCATCAGCAGGCTGCCGGCCCCGTCCTCGCCGTCCAGTTCCAGCTCCTCGCGGCCGTAGGCCAGCGCCACCGCTTCGGCGTCGAGTACCGGCGGTTGGTCGGTGAGCTGGCTGGGGTGGGCCGAAGCGCGTTCCAGGGTCCAGCCACGGGCGTCGTGTAGGGGCTCCTCATCCGTGTAGTCCCACCGGGTCTCTGCCCCGCCGGCCGCCCGTTGCCGTGTCACGTGGGCGTACGCCTGGACAACGCGGGCGGACATCATGGTGGCATTTGCCCCCGGTGCGGACGGCGCATGGATGCCGTACTCCGTTTCCGCCCCCATCACGCGCATGGCCCCGCCAGCAGGGAGCGAGTCCCCGGCGGCGCGTTCCGGGGCTGCCGTCATAGGTACTGTCCCGTGTTGGGCATCGTTTCGATGGACTTGCCGGGCTCCTGGCCGGCTTTGCCCTGCACAATGGTGCGGATGTAGGTGATCCGCTCGCCCTTCTTGCCGGAGATGCGTGCCCAGTCGTCCGGATTCGTGGTGTTCGGCATGTCCTCGTGCTCGCGGAATTCGTCCACCACAGCACGAAGCAGGTGCTCAATCCGGAGGCCCTTCTGGTGCAGGGTCAGGAGGTCTTTGATGGCGTACTTCTTGGCCCGGTCCACAACGTTCTGAACCACTGCGCCGGAGTTGAAGTCCTTGAAGTAGAGCATCTCGGTATCACCGTTGGCGTAGGTGACCTCCAGGTATTCGTTGGACTTCTCCGTGGAGTACATGGCTTCGACCGTGCGCTGGACCATGGCGTCCACGGTCGCCTGGACGTCGCCGCTGTGTTCCGCGAGATCGGACTCGTGGAACGGCAGGTCCGTGGTGATGTACTTGTTGAAAATGTCGGCCGCGGCCTCGGCATCCGGACGCTGGATCTTCACCTTTACGTCAAGCCGGCCAGGGCGGAGGATGGCGGGGTCAATCATGTCCTCACGGTTGGAGGCACCAATGACAATGACGTTGTCCAGCCGCTCCACGCCGTCGATCTCGCTCAGGAGCTGGGGCACAATGGTGGTCTCGACGTCGGAGGAGATCCCGGTGCCGCGGGTGCGGAACAGCGAATCCATCTCGTCAAAGAAAACCACTACCGGACTGCCGTCCGAAGCCTTCTCCCGGGCCCGCGAAAAGATCAGGCGGATGTGGCGCTCCGTCTCCCCCACGTACTTGTCCAGGAGTTCCGGGCCCTTGATGTTGAGGAAGTAACTTTTCAGGTCCGTATTGCCGGACCGCTCAGCCGCCCGCGCGGCCAGCGAGTTGGCAACAGCCTTGGCGATCAGGGTTTTGCCGCAGCCCGGCGGGCCGTAAAGCAGAATGCCCTTCGGGGCCTTCAACCCGTGTTCGCGGTACAGGTCCGGGTGGAGGAACGGCAGTTCAACGGCATCCCGGATCTGCTCGATCTGCGGGCCGAGGCCGCCGATGTCCTCGTATGTGATGTCAGGGACTTCTTCGAGGACGAGGTTCTCCACTTCGGAGCGGGGAACCTTCTCGAGGGCGTACCCGGTGCGCGAATCGATGGACAGGGCGTCCCCTACCCGGAGCTTTTCGGTAAGCAGGGCGCCGGAGAGCCGGATGACCCGCTCCTCATCCGCCCGGCCCACTACCAGCGCGCGGTCCGTTCCCAGCATTTCCTTGAGCGTTGCGAGCTCGCCGGCGCGCTCGTAACCGAGACCGGCAACGATCAGCAGTGCCTCGTTGAGCAGGACCTCCTGGCCGGCAGCCAGCTGGTTGATGTTGACCAGGGGGCTGATCCCCACCCGCATCTTCCGGCCGGCATTGAAAATATCGGCTGATTCCTCGGTGGCGGCCTGCCCGCTGCCAGCTGATGGCATACGCCGGGGATTGAGCTGCAGGATGGTACCGAAGCTGTACGGGGGCTGGCCTTCCTGGTCCAGGGCGTTTTTCAGGCGCAGGATTTCGACTTTCGCCGCTTCCAGCGTGCTGACCAGCTTCGCGTTATTCTGCGTAGCGGCGGCAAGCTGGCGGTCGATGTGCCTGAGTTTGTCCCGGAGGACGTTGACCTGCCGGTCTGCGACAGACAGTTCGTTGGCGGCAGCCTGCTCCGCCGGTGTACGTCCGGAGTCCTGATTCGGCGTCTCCATGATGCATCAGCCCTTCCTGCTCTTCTGCTTAAGACCTTAGCCCCAAGTTGGCAGGTACTGCTGGCGACTCCCGAAATGTGGACTAGTTCGTGATCTCCGGTGCGTCCTTGACGTTGGTCCCGGCGATGGCATCGCGGGCGGCCCTGCGGAGCTTCTTGTCGGAGACCAGCCGCTCGCCAACTGCGCCCGGCGTCCAGGCGTTGACATCTTCTTCATTGAAATCTGTCTTTGAGGGACGCCGCTTGACCGAAATTCCTGTGACGCCGTCGGCCAGCCGGCGGCTCACCAGGAGGAAGCCGGTGTGGGCCACCATGCGGTGGTCCGGGCGGACTGCCAGGCCCTCCAGGTGCCAGCCGCGGACCATGGACTCCCAGGCGTCGGGTTCGGTGAAGCGGCCGTCTGCCCGGATGGCCTCCGCGGTCCGGGAAAGCTGCGTAACGGTGGCGACGTAATTGATCCAGACACCACCGGGGGCAAGCACGGTGGCTACGGCGTCCAGGCACTCCCAGGGAGCCAGCATGTCCAGGACCACGCGGTCAACGGAGCCGGGAGCCTCGCTGCGGACCACTTCCTCCTGGAAGTCGCCCAACGAAATTTTCCAGGCGGGGTGGGGGCCACCAAAGATGGTCTCCACATTCCCACGGGCGATGTCCGCAAATTCTTCACGGCGTTCGAAGGAGTGCAGGTAGCCGTTGTCTCCCACTGCCCGGAGCAATGAGATGGACAAGGCACCGGAACCCACACCGGCTTCAACCACCCTGGCGCCCGGGAAGATGTCGGCCATGGTGACGATCTGGCCGGCGTCCTTGGGGTAGACCACTGCGGCGCCGCGGGGCATGGAAAGGACAAAGTCCGAGAGGAGCGGGCGCAGCGTCTGATACTGCTGGCCGACGTTGTTCACCACAACAGAGCCGTCCGCTTTGCCGATGATCCCATCATGGTTCAGGAAGCCGCGGTGGGTGTGGAAGGCGCCGCCGATTTCAAGCGTGACGGTGTTCATGCGGCCGCGTTCATCAGTCAGCTGGACCCGCTCCCCTTCGCGGAAAGGTCCGCGGCGGCGGGCAGCCCCCACCGGCTGGACACCGTTGGCGGCAACACCGGCTGTGGACGGTGCTGCGGTTGCGGCGGCAGATTCGCTGCTCATGAAAAGTTCCTCGTTCCTGTAAGACATGGGGCCACGCATCAATAGTCCGCCGGGTGCGTACAGGCACGGGCAACCATGCGGCGGCAGTGCACGGCCGGCACGTAACTCTACCGGCTTTGACCCTGCGGGTGCTTATTCGGCCGGACTGCCTTACCGGTGATGGCGGTCACTACCGCGTTTTGCGACAGGAGGCCGGTGACGGTGCCGTTGTGGTCCACCACGGCATACTCATGGCCTTCCAGCTGCGAAAGATACTGGATCAGTTCCTGTCCCTGCGACCATTCAGGTACGTAGGCGCCAGCCGCCAAAGCGTAGGACACCGCCGTCGCGGAGGTGGAATCCGCTGCAGACTCGGGAACTGCGGCGAGTGCGCGCCTGTCCACGACACCCTGCGGGCGTCCCTCCGGCCCGCACACCACGACTGCTGGCGATCCCTCCGATGCCAGGCGGCGGATGTCGGCAACGGTGGCGGTCGCGGGAAGTCCGACGGCGGGGGCCGCGAGGGCCGTTGCGCTCACCAGGTGCAGCCGGCCGCGCATGGTTCCCTGCTGGATGGCGGCGCTTGCCCCCATCCAGAGGAACCCGCCGACGAGGACGGTGATCATCAGGAGGCTGAAATCCGGAGTCACGCCGGCCAGCAGCGGCATCGCTATGAACCAGAGGCCGAGGGCCACCACGATGACGCGGCCGGCCCAGCCGGCCGCTACCGTGCCCTTGGCCTGGCTGCCGGTGGCCTTCCAGACGGCCGATTCAACAATGCGTCCGCCGTCCAGCGGAAGTCCGGGCAGGACGTTGAAGATGCCAATGACGAAGTTTGCCCACATAAAGATGTTGCTCAGGGTGTCCGCCACAACACCCATGCTGGCGCCGGACAGGACCAGCCAGGCGCCGCCGGCAAGGACCAGGTTCGCGGCCGGACCTGCCAGCGCCACGACCACGGACCGTGCCGGGGTGGCGGTGAAATTCTCAAACTGGGTGTGGCCGCCCCAGAGATTCAGCACGATCTTCTGGGTGGGCCAGCCGTAGACCTTGGCAGTGAGGGCGTGAGCCAACTCGTGGACCAGGACCGAAATGAGCAGCAGCAACGCGTAGGCGAACGCCACGTAGTAGGCGGTAATGCCGAATCCGGGATTGCGTTCCAACAGCACCGGTCCGTAGACGATGACGGTAAAGGTGGCAATCACAAACCAGGAGTACGCCAGGATGATGGGGATTCCGGCGATCCGGCCGAGCCGGATTCCTTCCCGGCGAGCCGGAGCGGGCGTTTCACTCAAGACGGGCTCCCGGACGTAGGCGCCAGCAACCCCGCCGAAATTGCCAGGCTTTCGGCCGCGATTGCTTCCAGCTCAGAAACCGTGCGGCCTGCAAGAGAGTCCCAAGTGGTGTGCCTGGGGTCTGCCGGCAGCGGGACGATGTGGGGAATTGCCACTGTGGCCACCCCGGATGCCAGCGCCGCAGCCACGCCCGGCGCCGAATCTTCCAGGGCGACACAGTGGTCGATGGTCAGTCCGGGATCTGCGTCCTGAAGCAGTTCCACCGCTTTGAGGTAGGCCTCCGGGTGGGGCTTGCCCCGGGCCACGGTATCACCGGTGACCATGAATTCGAAGTAGGGCTTGGGCAGGCTCGCCACGATTTCGCGGGCCAGCGGCCCCTCTGACATGGTGACCAGCGCACACCGCACGCCGGCGCTGTGCAGGTCATCGAGCAGTTCCCTGGCTCCGGGACGCCACGGGACGGAGCGCTGGACGCTCTGGATTACTTCCGCGGTCAGGGTGTCGATAATTTGCCTGGTCTCCAGCCGGACGCCGGCGTCCTGCAGGATTGCGGCTGAAAACGTCAGGGCCTGCCCTACGAGTTGGGTGGCCTGTTCGTGTGACCAGGTACCGCCATGGGCTTCCACCAGGGCGCGCTCTGCGGCAATCCAATACGGTTCCGTATCCACGATGGTGCCGTCCATATCCCAAAGAACAGCACGGAGCGGGGAAACAGGGGGTGAGGATCGCATGCGTTCAGTCTACGGTGCCAGCCTTAACGCCAGCCGTGGGGTACGCCCTTGGCGAATATCGCGGTGGGTGCGGCGTGCCGGGGGGCGACGCAGGCACACTTTTTGGCCGTGCATGGAATGCATCGTCCCGGTTCTTGGACGTAGGGTGAAGAAATGAATAGCTTCGACGGAGACACCACGGAACCTGGTGCCGCGCCTGAACAGGAGCAGTTCCTGCTGCCAGTGGCCGATGGGGAGCGCATCACTGTGATGCTGGCGGCATTTGAAGGCTGGAACGATGCCGGCGAAGCAGCCAGTGACTCGCTGCGCTATCTCAATAGGGTGTGGGGCGGCAAAAAAGTCGGGTCCATCGACGCCGACGAATACTACGATTTCCAGTTCACCCGCCCCACCGTCCGCCGGACCGCGTCCGGGGAACGCAAGATCAAGTGGCCCGCCACCCGGATCTACAAGGCAAGTGCGCCGGATTCGAATGTGGATGTCATCTTCGTCCAAGGTACGGAGCCGTCTTACAAATGGCGGGCCTACACCGCGGAACTGCTGGTCCATGCGGAAGCGCTGAAGGTGGATTATGTGGTTCTTGTGGGGGCGCTGCTGGCCGATGTGCCGCACAGCAGGCCGATTCCGGTGAGCACGTCCTCGGATGACGCCCCGCTTCGGGAACGACTCAATCTGGAACCGTCCCAGTACGAAGGTCCCGTGGGCATTGTTGGTGTGCTGTCCGAAGTAGCCCTGCTGGCCGGAATTCCCACGGTCTCGCTGTGGGCGGCGGTCCCCCACTACGTTGCCCAGTCCCCGTCACCCAAGGCCCAACTGGCCCTTCTGCACCGGGTGGAAGAGCTGCTCCAGCTACCGTTGGATACCCACGAGCTGGCGGAGGAGTCAGCTGCGTGGGAGCGCGGCGTGGACGAGTTGGCCACCGAAGATCCGGAAATCGCAGCGTATGTCCGCCAGCTTGAGGAAGCGAAGGACACCGCCGACCTCCCGGAAGCCAGCGGAGAGTCCATCGCGCGTGAGTTTGAGCGCTACCTGAAGCGGCGGGGCCGCGACAAACCCTGAGCCCTGTGCCGGCGTCCGCCCGCAGTTACATGGCGGGCGGACGGTCACTTCGCTAAAGTACGACGCCGAGCAGCGCCTCGACGGCTTCCCTCACCAGGGCTTCATCCCGTGGGCTGCCCGCTTCCGCGGCTGCGATCGACGTAGCGGCCCAGCGGTCGACAGCTTCCAGCGCTCCCGGCGCATTCAGGTCGGCGGCAAGCGCCGACCGCATTTCCCCGATCACGGCTGCCGCGGATCCGGCCGGCGCGACGGAGAGGGCGCGGCGCCAGGCCGCGAGCCTGTCCTTCGCGTCCGCGAAGCCCGCCGGCGTCCATGACCAGTCTGAACGGTAGTGGTGGGCCAGGATTGCCAGCCGGATGGCGGCTGGCTCCTCGCCGGCTGCCCGCAGCTTTGACACCAGGACCAGGTTGCCCTTGGATTTGCTCATTTTTTCACCGTCCAGGCCCACCATTCCGGCGTGGGCGTAGTGGTGTGCCAGCGGAACACCGGCCAGCGAATAGGCGTGGCCTGCCCCCATTTCGTGGTGGGGGAAGATGAGGTCTGAGCCGCCGCCCTGGACGGTGAAGGGTGCGGGAAGATACTGCTGGGCGATGACCGTGCACTCGATGTGCCACCCCGGCCTGCCCTGGCCCAGCTCGCCGCCGGGCCAGCTGGGTTCGCCGTCCCGGGCCACCCGCCAGAGGAGGGGATCCAGCGCCTGCCGTTTGCCGGCCCTGCCTGGGTCGCCGCCGCGTTCGGCAAAAAGTTCAAGCATCTCGGCTTCACCGAGGTGTGAGATCGAGCCCAGGGTCCAGGCATCAGGTGCGACGGTTTGCTTGCCGGCGGCTTCGACGTCGTAGTAGACATCGCCGTCGGGTTCTCCCGCCGCACCCGGCACACGGTAGGCCAGGCCCATTCGCACCAGGCGCTCAATGGCGGGAACAATCAGGTCCACCGATTCAACAGCGCCGATGTAGCGGTCCGGGGCCACGACGTTCAGGGCTTCCATGTCCGTCTGGAATAGTTCGATCTGGCTCGCTGCCAGGTCCTGCCAGTCCACACCGGTGGCTGTGGCGCGCTCCAGCAGGGGATCATCCACATCGGTCACGTTCTGGACGTAGGAGACCTTGTCGCCGGCGTCCCGCCAGGCCCTGTTCAAGAGGTCAAACGCCACGTAGCTGGCGGCGTGGCCCATGTGGGTGGCGTCATATGGAGTGATGCCGCAGACATACAGTGACTGCTCACCACCGGAAGGCAGGCCTACTTCGCGCCCCTGGGCGGTGTCGAAGAGACGGATGGCGGGCATGGCGCCGGGCACAACAGGTACAGGGCGGGAGGTCCAGGATTTCACAGCCCTAGCCTACTTCTAGGCGCTGATGACATTGAAACCGAGCAGGAGGTATAAGGCCAAGCCCAGGAGGATCCGGTACCAGACAAAGACCCGGTAGCTCCGCGTGGAGACGAATTTAAGGAACCACCCAATGATCATGTAGCCAACCGCAAAGGCGATGACTGTGGCCAGCGCAGTCTCCGGGAGTCCGTACGGGCCCGTGATGCCGTCCTTGCTGACCACTTTGTACAGCTGGTACAGCCCGCTGCCGAACACCGCCGGGATGGCCAGGAGGAACGAGTAGCGGGCGGCGGCTTCGCGTGTGTAGCCCATCAGGAGGCCTGCGGTGATGGTGCCGCCGGATCGGGAGACGCCGGGGATGAGAGCCAGGGCCTGGGCGAATCCGTACAGGATGCCGTGTTTGTACGTGAGCTGGGAAAGATCCCTTTCCTGCTTTCCGATAGCGTCCGCCACAGCCAGGATCAAGCCGAAAACGATCAGCATGGTAGCGACGATCCACAGGCTGCGGAGTACCGACTCAATCTGGTCCTGGAAGAGCAGGCCCAGCACGATGATCGGCAGGCTGCCGAGAATCACCAGCCAGCCCATGCGCGCATCGGGATCGTTCCGGGCAACCTTGCCCCCCAGCGAGCCCGCCCACGCTTTGATGATCCGGACAATGTCGCGCCAGAAGTACACCACCACTGCAGTTTCGGTACCGAGCTGGGTGATCGCCGTAAACGCCGCCCCTGGATCAGACGCGTTGGGTAGGAACTGTCCCACAATCCGCAGATGCGCGCTTGATGAAATCGGTAGAAATTCGGTCAGACCCTGTATCAGGCCCAGCAGGGCCGCTTCAAACCAGTTCACGCTAAGACACTACGTCATGCACCCTGTTGATTCCCCGTAAGCTTGCAGCTATGCAGCAGCGTTACGTCGGCAACAGTGGATTGCGAGTCTCCGCCCTCTCCCTCGGCACCATGTCCTGGGCCGGCGAAACCGATGAACAGGACGCCTCGGAGATGTTGCGCACATTCGTCGACGGCGGCGGAAAACTCATCGACACGGCTGCCTCCTACTCGGAAGGGCGTGCGGAGGCGATGATCGGGTCCCTGTTGGGTGACGTGGTCTCCCGCACCGAAGTCTGCATTTCCACTAAAGCGGGGACGTCGGCGTCGGACGGCCGGCGGACGGTGGACACGTCGCGAAACGCGATGCTGAGCAGCCTGGACGCCAGCCTGGCGAGGCTTGGAACTGATTATGTGGACGTCTGGTTTGCCCAGGCATGGGACGGCAACGTCCCCCTGGATGAAACGCTGTCTGCCCTCGAATTCGCGCTCCGCAGCGGCCGCGCCCGTTATGCGGGCATTGCTAATTTCAATGGCTGGCAGAGCGCAAAGGCCGCAGCAGTGGCCGGCTTTCAGCTCGTCGCTGCCCAGGCCGAGTACTCATTGCTCCAGCGGACACCTGAGGCGGAACTGATCCCGGCCGTTGAAGACGCCGGCCTGGGGCTGATGGCATGGGCACCCCTGGGCCGGGGCGTGCTGACAGGCAAATACCGCAGCAGTATCCCCGCTGATTCCCGCGCGGCGCGTCCTGGTTCCGCACCTTATGTGGAGCCGTATTTGGAGCAGCAGCCCTCGAGTGTTGTGGAAGCTGTGGCGATGGCAGCCAAGGGCCTGGGCCGGACGCCACTTGATGTGTCGCTGAGCTGGCTGCTGGCGCAGCATGGGGTGGCCACCGCCGTCGTCGGACCCCGCACGCCGCTCCAGGCAAAAGAGATCCTCGCTGCCCAGTTGACCCGCCTTCCCCCGGAGATTGCGCGGGCGCTCGAGGATGTGTCCCAGCCCGCCTAAGGCTGTGGAACGTGCTGGTGTCCGGTCGCGTCAGTCCTCGAGGATTTCGATGTCCTCGTCTTCGGTGATAGTGGCGTCATCGTCCTCGTCCTCTTCGTCGTCAAAGACCTGAAGGGGCGTGACCTCGCTGTAAGCCTCGTAGAGCGCGTCTTCATAAACCTCGAACGCATCTGAAACGGCAAAAAAAGCGGCTTCGACGGCGGGATCCCCATCGTCGCGCCGGTTGGATGCTGCTATAAGGTGTTCTTCCAAGGCGGTTGTCAAGGACTGAAGCGCGACACGCGGATCGATGCTCATGACTTCACGTTAGCCGGAAAAGGACGAAAATGGAGAGCAATGAAGGAACATTTTCTCACCAGCTCGGTCCAGCGCGAACGGGACTTTCTTAAGCAGTACGAGTACCTCGTACTGACGGTCAGCCCCGACGATTCACTGCCTGATGCCAGGCGCCGGCTCGTGGAGCATTCCGAGTACGGCAAGTGGGAGCTGGAGCGCAGCGTGCTGTATCTGGGCGGCGCCAGGCGCTTCTGGCTCCGCCGCCGGGTCATGCAGGTCCAGCGGACCGTATAAGGGTGCGTAGACCAGCGGACCGGCTAGGCCTCCAGCGGCCCCAGCCAGGCGTTCGCCACCGTGTTGTGCGCCGATTCATCATCTGACGGGTGGAACATGCCGGCCAGGACGTCCCGGTACAGGCGCTCGAGTTCAGAGCCTCGGAAGTAGCTTGAACCACCGCTGACCCTGATGGCCAGGTCCACTACGCGGCGTGCGGTCTCCGTGGCATTCACCTTCAGTCCGACCAGCTTGGGGAACCACTGGGACCCGTGGTCGGTGAGGGCATCGACGTCGTGGGTAACGGCCAGCAGCTGGGGGTAGAGGCTGTCCATGGCCATCGCGGCCTCGGCGACTTTCCAGCGGATGTCCGGATCCTGTGCGTAGCTTCTGCCGCCGTTCTTGAAGGAGGTCCGCCGTTTCACCGCCTCCACTCCAAGGGTGAGGGCACGCTCGCCGATTCCGGTGTATACGGCAGCGAGCAAGGACTCAAAGCAGGCGAAGATAGCGAAGATCAGCGGATCGGCGTTGGGCCCCACCGGCAGCTTTCGGAAAATCCGGTCCGGCCCTGCCTCGACGCCGTCAAGGACCGTGGTGTTGGACTGGCTGGCCCGCATGCCCAGGGTGTCCCAGTCGTCCAGGATGGTGTAACCCGCAGCGTCCCGCTGGATAAATCCGTGCACCAACTCGCCGTCGCCTGCCCGGGCGTGGGCGTCCTTGCCGAATATCCCCAGCCTGGTCCATGCCGGCGAAAGGCTGGTGAAGATCTTGGTACCGGTGAAGCTGTAACCGCCGCTTGGCAGCGGGACGGCCGCCGTCTTCGAATCAAAAAGGACCGAATCGTTTCCGGCTTCGGAATTGCCGAACGAGAAGATCTCGCCGCGGGCTGCTTCCTGCAGGACGAAGTCCAGTGATTCATCGCCCCGGGCGGCCAGGACCTGTGCGACGCCGGTCCAGACCAGGTGCATATTGACGGCCAGGGCGGTGGCGGGAGCAGCCGTTGCCAGCCTCCGCTGGCACTGAGCTGCCGCCTCGAGCCCAAGCCCCAGGCCGCCGTCGGACGTTGGAACAAAAAGCCTGAGGTAGCCCGCGGCGGTCAACTCTTCAAGGTCCTCAGCGAAAAACGAATTGTCCCGGTCGTAACGGGCAGCGCGGCTGCGGATGCCCTCGAGCAGCGGGTCAGGAAGGAGTTCTTCGGGTGTCATGTCCTGCACGGCTCAGTAGTTGGTGAGGAGAGTGTTGAGGACCCGGGCGCCGAACTTCAGGGAGTCCACGGGGACTCTTTCATCCACGCCGTGGAACATTCCGGTGAAATCAAGGTCCGCAGGCAACTGGAGGGGTGCGAAGCCGTAGCCGGTGATGCCCAGCCTGCTCAGGGATTTGTTGTCCGTGCCCCCGGAAAGAGTGTACGGCAGGACCTTCGCACCGGGATCCTCGGAATGCAGAGCATCGATCATGGAGTCCACCAGGTTCCCAGCGAACGGCACTTCCAGCGAAACGTCGTTGTGGACATAGCTCACATCAACGCCTGCACCCGCGAGTTCCCGCACGATTTCCAGGACGTGATCCTGCTGGCCGGGAAGAGTGCGGCAGTCCACCAGCGCCTCAGCCGATTCGGGGATGACGTTGTGCTTGTAGCCGCCTTTCAGCAGCGTGGGGTTAGTGGTGTTCTGCAGGGTAGCCCCAACAAAGCGGGCTACCGTGCCGAGCTGGTCAAGGAGGCGGTCCGGGTTGTCCGGATCGAATTCGACGCCGGTGAGTTCGGTCACGCCGTCCAGGAACTGCCGCGTTGTAGGAGTGAGCTCAATGGGCCACTTGTATTCACCGATCCGGGTCACCGCCGCCGCCAGGCGCGTCACCGCGTTGTCCGTGTTGATCTGGGAGCCGTGTCCTGCCCGGCCGTGGGCCACCAGACGAAGCCAGGAGATGCCCTTTTCCGCGGTCTGCAGGAGGTACGTGCGCTGGCCGCCGATGGTTGCCGAGAACCCGCCCACTTCTGAGATGGCTTCGGTGGCGCCCTCGAAAAGCTCCGGCCGCTTGTCAACGGCGTAACGGGCGCCGTACTCACCGCCGGCCTCCTCGTCGGCAAAAAAGGCGAACACGATATCGCGCTTGGGTTTCCGTCCCGACCTCGCCAAATCCCGCATGACGGAAAGGATCATGGCATCCATGTCCTTCATGTCCACTGCCCCGCGGCCCCAGATGAGTCCATCCTTCACTTCGGCACCGAAGGGATCCACGGACCATTGGTCACGCAGCGCCGGAACGACGTCCAGATGACCATGCACCACCAACGCGCTGGCAGAAGGGTCCTGGCCTGTCATGCGGGTAACGACGCTGGCCCGGCCGGGAGCAGATTCGAAGATCTCCGCAGCGAGGCCAACCTCCTCGATCAGCCCCGCCGTGTACTCAGCTGCTGCCCGCTCGCCCGGCCCGGAACCGTCACCGTAGTTCGAGGTGTCTATCCGGATAAGGTTCTGGCAGATCCGGACAACTTCGTCCTCGGCACGGATGTCAGACATGGAAACTCCTTGGGCAGGGGGCTGGCGGGAAAACCAGGGCGGTTTCGTGTGCCTTCAGCCTACCCATCCGCCCCGATTCGATGTTTACGGAAACTTCGTGTTAGAGTCTTTCTCGCTGCTTCGGACAAACGCGAAACGCTGAAAGGCGGAACCGTTGACCGAATTACCACCTGCGCGGGTGGCGGAATGGCAGACGCGCTAGCTTGAGGTGCTAGTCCTCGAAAGGGGGTGGGGGTTCAAGTCCCCCTCCGCGCACACATGGGAAAACCCCCGGAATCCTTGGATTTCGGGGGTTTTTTCTATATCTGCCCGCGGCGCCACAGACAAATTTTTGCCAGCCTATTGGGGAATAGCAGCCGGATGCTGTACGTTGCATACGCGACAGACGAACCAAAGAAAAGAGATACACCTAAGTGGCAACCGATTACGATGAACTTCGCTCCGACGTCAAGGAGTCGCAGGACAACTCACTCGAGGCACTGCAGTCCGCCAATGCACCGGACGCCCGCAGCGTCGTCCTCGAGCTCGATGAAGCCGATGGACTGGATGGCGCCGGCGTCCCCGGCGGCGAGTTCGTTGCCGAGGAACTGGTCGTTCAGGTTATCCCCCAGGCCGAGGACGAGTTTACGTGCTACTCCTGTTTCCTGGTCCGGCACCGCTCGCAGATTGCACGCCAGAAAGACGGCCACAGCTACTGCACGGACTGCGAAGGCTGATTCCAAGCACCGCAGAATTATCTGTTCCGGTTTCTTTACCCGCCGGCAGGAGATCAAGGCACGCCCACACACAGTAGGCGTGCCTTTCCTGTTTCGCGATGTTGAGCCAGTGAATGTTGAGTTAGGCAGGGTTGAGTCCTGCGGGGTTGGGCTTCGGATTCACGCCAGCCGGCTGCGCACGATCTCGCTGACCGCCTTGCCGTCGAAGCGCCCGGCAATCCGCGCCGTGACAGGTTTCATGACGGCACCCAACTGACGAAGGCCTGGTTCCACGCCTTCGGACCGCAGCCCGGCAATAGTTTCGTCAACGATCGCCTCGACTTCCGCAGCCGTGAGCGCACGGGGCAGGTACGCCTCAATGACTTCCGCCTCGGCGATCTCGGCGGCAGCCCGCTGAGCTTCGCCGGCGTCCGTGTAGATCTTTGCCGTCTCGCGCCGCTTGGCTGCCTCCTTCTGCAACAGCGAGGTCACCTGGGCATCATCGAGCTCAATAGGCGTTTTCCCCGACTTTTCCCGGGTTTCGATTTCGCCCAGGACATTGCGCACCGTTATCAGGGCGGTCTTATTCCGCTCCTTCATATGTGCCACAACGTCAGCGTGCAGACGTTCCTTCAAACTGCTCACAGTGTTCCTCGATTCGTTCAGCGCCGGCGGGAGGCAGGACAATGATGAACCGTCCCTCTAGTACCGTAGAGGCCTATGGCTGACAATAACTACTCCCTGTCCGGCGGGGAATGAATTTGCTTTCCGAGCAACTGTGGCAGCGGGCCATGGACGCCTTCAGCATGGCAGCCGTCCCCCACGTGACGCTTGTCGAACTGGCGGTGGTCTTCTTGATGGCAACCGCACTGTCCATCCCCCGGGCCACGTGGCAGTACTTTGGGCTCCTCGCCACCGCAACCCATGAACTCGGCCACGCCTTTGCCGCACTCATGAGCGGCCAACGCCTCAGCGGAATCACGCTCCGGCTGGACCATTCCGGCACCACCACCAGTTACAGCCGGGGACGGCTCGCTGCCGTGTGGTCGGGATTCTGGGGTTATCCGGTTCCAGCCCTGACGGGAGCCGCCCTGGTCACCGCCGGGTTTGGTGGCTGGGGTCCGGCAGCCCTTGCTACCGGCACGCTCATCCTCATAGCTTCGCTGCTCTTTATGCGGAACTTCGCCGGTGTCCTTATCACCGGCGGTGCGATCACCGGCGGCGTATTGCTCGTCCTTTTTGTCCCCAGCGGCCTCACCGGCCACGTGGCGATCAGCCTGGGTGTGGCCCTGTTGGTCGCAGCAGTCAGGGACCTTGCCAAACTCACCAACGTCCACCTGCGGCGCCGGGACCGGCTGGCCAGTTCCGATGCCTACATTCTGTACCGCTCAACGTCAGTTCCGTCGGGCATCTGGATTGCGCTGTTTCTCGCCATTGTTGCCGGCTGCTGGCTGGTCGCGTGGCAACCCATCTCTTCAATCCTCGACGCAGTCGCCTAGGCTTGTCCGCATGAGCCAGGAATCAGCGGGCCGTCGGCCTGCCATCAACACACCGAGCATCAACAGCCCGGATCGCTCCGACCACAGCAACGCCCACAGCACCAAGGGCGCCTATGTGACAGGCGGCGCTGAGTTCATCCGGGACACCAACTACATCGAGGACCGGATCACCCGGGACGGCCGCCCGGGCGACAACGGCGAGCCGGGGTGGCCCGTGGAGGCCGGCCGCTACCGGCTAATCGCGGCGCGGGCCTGCCCTTGGGCAAACCGGACCGTGATTGTTCGCAGGCTCCTGGGGCTCGAGGACGCGATCTCCCTCGGCCAGCCGGGGCCCACTCACGATGTCCGGTCGTGGACTTTTGACCTGGATGAGGGCGGCGTTGATCCGGTCCTGGGCATTGAGCGGCTCCAGAGCGCCTACTTCCGGCGGTTCCCGGATTATCCCCGCGGCATCACAGTACCGGCCATCGTGGAGGTGGCCAGCGGCGCGGTAGTGACCAACAACTTCCCCCAGATCACGCTGGACTTTGGCACGGAATGGGCTCAGTTCCACCGGCCGGGGGCCCCGGATCTGTATCCGGAACACCTCCGAACGGAAATTGACGCCGTCAACAAGCGCGTCTTCACCGAGGTCAACAACGGCGTCTACCGCTGCGGGTTTGCAGGCTCCCAGGCCGCGTACAACACCGCTTACACGCGGCTGTGGACGGCCTTGGACTGGCTCGAGGAACGCCTCACCGGCCAGCGGTACCTCGTAGGTGAGACCATTACCGAGGCCGATGTCCGGCTGTTCACCACCCTCGCCCGCTTCGACGCCGTCTATCACGCCCATTTCAAATGCAACCGGCAGAAACTCAGCGAGATGCCCGCTCTCTGGGGCTACGCACGGGACCTTTTCCAAACTCCAGGATTTGGCGACACTATCGATTTTGTCCAAATCAAGCAGCACTATTACATCGTCCATGAGGACATCAACCCCACCCGGATTGTACCGCAGGGTCCGGACCTGTCCGGGTGGCTGGAGCCCCACGGGAGGGAATCGCTTGGTGGCAGGCCGTTTGGTGATGGCACACCCCCGGGACCTGTGCGGGCCGGCGAAGAAGTCACTCCGGGCCACGGCGCAATGGCCGCATCGGAAAGCGCTTTTTGACAGGCTATGAGTCAGTCCTGGATCTGTTCGAAGACTTCCTGGCAGACGATCCGGCGTACAGCGCGCAGGTGGCAGCCTACCGGCACGGTGTGAAAGTAGTGGACCTGCACGGCGGCTCCCACATGACGGCCGAATCCATCACGGGCGCGTACTCGGTATCCAAGGGGGCCCGCGGCCCTGGTCATCGCCCTGCTCGTCCAGGAGGGCCTGCTGGACCTTGACCGGACGGGGGCGCACTATTGGCCCAAATTCGCTGTCCACGGCTAGGACCGGCTCCTCGTCCGCGAAGCGTTGTCCCACCAGGGCGGCCCGATAGGTATTGAGGGCAGATTCGCCTACGACGAATTCACCACACCCGAAGCAGACACACGGTTGGCCAAGGCCCGGCCGTTGTGGCGTTCCGGCAGCTGCTTCGGGTACCACCCCTCACCATCAGAATTGTCATGGCGGAACTCTGCCGGCGGGTCACGGGAACCACCCTGCAGAGCCTCTTTGACCATCGTGTGCGCACGGCTTACGGTGACGACTTCTTCCTGGGCCTGCCGGCGGAGCAGTAGTCCCATTACCGGGACGTTCTGTCCAACGTCGACTCCGGGCAACCGTGGCTGGATCCGCTGAGGAGAGGGGCTCAACGCGAACGCCGCGGTGGGTTCCGTCATGGAACTGCCCAACCACCGGTCCGTGCGGGCTGCGGGCATGAGCGCCGGCGGTGGCCTCGGCCGCCTTGTCGTAGCGGACGGCGGCACCTAACGTAAGCGGATGGGTGATACTCACACGCAGCCGGAGCCCCCTCGCGCGAAGGCGGCCCGAATGCTGAGAAGTGCCGTGGCCGATGTCTCCGCGGCCTTCACGCTCCAGCGCCTGCTGCTGGCGGCGAAAGCGGCCCTTGCTGCGGGACTGGCGTTCGCCGTCGCGCCCCTTATGCCAGGTTCTGCTGCAGACTATCCGTACTACGCGCCACTGGGCGCCTTGGTGGCGATGTACCGCAACGTTGCGGGATCGGTCCGGCAGGGACTCCAGACGCTGGTGGGCCTCGCCTTGGGCATTGGCCTCGCCTTTGTGCTCGTCAGTATCAGTGATCCCTCGCCGATCGCCGTCGCGATATTCATGGGGATAGGGGTCCTGCTTGGCGGACTCCCCCGGATCGGTTCCGGCAGTGACTGGATTCCGACGGCGGCGCTGCTGGTCCTGCTGGTGGGCGGAAGTAACCCGGACGACTTTTCTTTTGGCTACCTGCTCCAGATGGGAGCCGGCGTCGCAGTCGGTATCGCCGTCAACTTCCTGGTCTTCCCGCCCCTTCACTTCGAGGCGGCAGCAACAAGCCTGAGCGAACTCCGCCTGGCACTGGGCAGGCAGTTGACCGATATGGGAGCAGCCCTGACGGAAACGTGGCCTCCCGAGCATGAGGACTGGTCCAGCCGCTCGAATGAGCTGTCAGAAGCCGCTCGGACCGTCCGCCACCTCGTCCAGGAAGCCGACGCAAGCCGGCGGGCCAATCCGCGCAGGCGGTTCCATCCGCGGGATGTGGATCTTGACTACCGCAACCTGCGCGAGCTTGAGCGGGTGACCTTCCACATCCAGGATATGACCGAAGTGCTCTCCGACGTCATCTGGGCCGATGACGCACCGTACACGGTTCCGTTCCAGGACAGCGCGCCGCTGGCCGCCGCCCTGAACGCTGCCGGGGAGCTGCTGGCCTCGTTCCATGGGGAGAACGAGGCCGAGCAGCGGCGGCTGTTCGCGGCGGCGAAGTCAGCCGTGGACGCCTGTATGGCCGGGGAACATCGGGACCGTGCCGATGCTGCCGTGACGGCGTCCGAGTCCATCGTCCTGAGCCTCCACCGCATCCTCCGGGCCGTCCGCCCGGCGTCCTAGAGTGGTGCCACAGAGCCACTGAAGTGCTTGCGGCCGGAGCTGGGATTCCATGCGACGTACTCCGACCGCTGCCAGCCTCCCCCCGGCGCCTGGTCAGTAGTGATCTCCAATGCAACCCGGCCCGGCAGGAACACCGGTGCCTCGAACGTCACGGCCCAGGTGAAGGTTTCGCCCTTCACGGGCCCCACGTCCGCGAGTGCCCTGGACGCGAGGTACATCCCGTGGGAGATGGAGCGACGCATCCCCAGTGCTTTGGCCGACAGGACACTCAGGTGGATTGGGTTGAAGTCACCGGACACGGCGGCGTACGCGCGTCCCGTGTCGACCCCCAGGTTCCAGACCGCCGTCGGGTCCGGCGGCGTGAAGTGGGGCTGTCCGGTGTTGGGTGATGGTTTGTCTATGCCCGGAAGGAACACGCCCTTGGCGAGATACGTGGACCGGCCTATCCAGCGGATGTCCGGTGTCCCCGCGCCACGGATCTCGGCGACGACGTCCAGTTGGGTCCCCGCCCGGTGCCCGCGGAGGTTCTCCACCCGGGCCTCAATGTCGAGGAACTCCGTGAACAATACCGGGAAACGTTGCTCAACATAGTTGTTCAGGTGGATCATGCCCAACAGCGGCAACGGAAAATCGTCACGGTTCATGACGCTCATGGCAAGGGGGAAGGCGAGCGCGTGGAGATATCCGGCGGGGAGGGTGTCCCTGGCCGTCAGGCCGATCAGGTGCTGGTAGGCGGTGAGATTGCCAACGTCGGCCCCGACGCTGCGCACTTCGTGCCCGGTGGCCGGCAGGGTTGAGCCATGGTGGGTCCCCAACACCCGGCGTCGCGCCGCCTGTGCGGCGGCATTGACGTAAAGCTTTGAGAGCGAGGGCATTTCGCCCAGGATGACCGGTTGCGCGGCACTCATGCTCCCACCAGGTTCTGTCCGCAGACGCGCAGGATGTCCCCGTTGATACCGCCCGCGGCATCGCTGGCGAGGAAAGCGATGGCCTCGGCCACGTCGGACGGCAGGCCGCCTTGCTGCAGCGCGTTCAGCCGCCGGCCCACTTCCCGGACGGCAAAGGGGATCCGCGCCGTCATGTCAGTTTCAATGAAGCCGGGCGCCACCGCGTTGACTGTCCCGCCCCGGACGGCCATCAGGGGAGCCGTGGCACGGACCATCCCCATAACCCCGCCCTTGGAGGCGGCGTAATTCGTTTGGCCCCGGTTGCCCGCAATTCCGCTGGTGGAAGCGACCGAGACGATCTTGGGTGAATCGCGGAAGTGGTCCGAGGCGAGCAGGGCGTCGTTGATCCTGAGCTGTGCGGCAATGTTGATGTTGAGCACCGAGTTCCAGCGCGCGTGGTCCATGTTGGCCAGGAGCTTGTCCCTGGTGATGCCGGCGTTGTGAATCACGATATCCAGGTGCCCATGCCGCCGTACCGCGTGCTCAAGGATGCGCTGGCCTGCATCCTCGCGGCTGATGTCCAGTTGCAGGGCCGTCCCGTGAACGTCGTTGGCCACTGCGGCCAGGAGGTCCCCTGCCGCCGGGATGTCAACAAGCACCAGCGTGGCCCCGTCCCGGTGGAGGGTCCGGGCAATGGCCGCGCCGATGCCTCGGGCGGCGCCGGTGACCACGGCAACCTTGCCCGCCAGCGGCTTCTCGGCATTATCAGGCAGTGCGCCCTCCGCTGTGCTGACCGTCAGGAACTGGCCGTCAACGAATGCCGACCGGCCAGAGAGGAAGAAGCGCAGCGCCGCCAGGGCACTCGGACCTGTGGTCCCGACAGCTTCGGCCAGGAGGATGCCGTTTGCCGTCGCGCCCGCCCGGAGCTCCTTGGCCAGGGACCGCACGAAGCCGTCCACACCTTGCCGTGCCGCCGCCACGGCTGGACTGCCCGCTTCTGCCGCTGGCCGGGAGATGGTGACGAACCGGGCGCTCGGGCCGAGATCCCGCAGCGAGGACGCCGCGGAGAGCACAGGCTTTTCAAGGTCATCCGGGGTTGTCAGGCCGTCCAGCACCACAATGATGGCTCCGAGCTTTTCGCGGGGTACAGCGTGCCGGCGCACATCAAGGTTCCACGAAAGCAGTGTGGCGGCCAGTTCGTCCGCGCCGGCCGTACTTCCCTGCACCAGGACGGGGCCGCTGACCAGGGCCTGGCCCGGCGTGTAGCGACGCAACACCGCCGGCTGTGGAAGGCCCAGCCGCTTGGCGAGGTCCTTGCCCGGGCCCTGGCTGACCAGGCGGGTGTATGTGTCTGTCATCCGGTGCTCCTACGCTGCTTCGAGAATGGCGACGACGCCCTGGCCGCCGGCAGCGCAAATGGAAATGAGGCCGCGTGCTGGCCTGCCGTCCACTGCGCCCTTGGCCTGTAGCATCTTGGCGAGCGAGGCGACGATGCGCCCGCCGGTGGCAGCGAACGGATGGCCCGCTGCCAGGGACGAGCCGTTGACGTTCAGCCTGGTGCGGTCGACGCTGCCGAAGGCGCCGTCGAGTCCCAGTCGGGTGCGGCCGAATTCCTCGTCTTCCCATGCAGCCAACGTGCTGAGGACAGTCCCGGCGAAAGCTTCATGGATCTCAAAGAAGTCGAAGTCGTCAAGCGTCAGACCGTTGCGGGCCAGGAGCCGTGGCACTGCGAACGCGGGAGCCATCAGCAATCCGTCCTTGCCGTGGACGAAGTCCACAGCAGCGGCTTCACCATCCACCACAGTTGCCAGCATGGGCAGGTCATGTGCTTCGGCCCAGTCCGCCGATGCCAGCAAGACCGTGGCCGCCCCATCGGTCAGCGGGGTGGAGTTTCCCGCGGTCATGGTGGCTTCGGCGCCGAGGTTTTTGCCAAAGACGGGTTTGAGGGTTGCAAGCTTCTCCAGTGTGGTGTCCGGCCTCAGGTTCGAGTCCTTGGCGAGCCCCCGGTACGGGGTCAGGAGGTCGTCGAAGAAGCCTGCATCGTAAGCTGCGGCCAGGTTGCGGTGGCTGTTGAACGCCAACTCATCCTGAGCCTCACGCGAAACGTTCCATTGCGCAGTTGTGAGCGCCTGGTGCTCCCCCATGGACAGGCCGGTCCGTGGTTCACCGGTACTAGGCGCGTCAGGGGCAAGATCCTTGGGCCGCAGCCGGCTGAGAACCTGGAGCCTTTGCGGAAGGGTCTTGGCGCGATTGAGGTCCAGGAGCACCTCGCGCAGGCCTTCACTGACAGCTATGGGGGCATCCGATGCAGAGTCCACACCGCCGGCGATCGCGGAATCGATCTGGCCCAGCTTGATCTTGTTGGCCAGGCCAAGGACCGCTTCCAGGCCGGTGGCGCACGCCTGCTGGAGGTCGTAGGCGGGAGTCTCCGCCGATAACGCTGAACCCAGCACTGCCTCGCGGGTCAGGTTGAAGTCCCGTGAGTGCTTCAGCACGGCTCCCGCGGCCACCTCTCCGATCCGCTCATCCTGGAGGCCGAACCTGGCAATCAGTCCGTCCAGCGCAGCAGTCAGCATGTCCTGGTTGGACGACTTGGTGTAGGCCCCACCGGAACGGGCAAATGGGATCCTGTTGCCGCCGACGATCACGGCCTGGCGCACCGGGCGCAGTGCGTTAGTCACGGCGGATCCGGCGAATTCCTGGGGTCCGGTTGCGGACTGTCCGTTGACGGACATGGGTGTCTCCTCTGATCTGCGACAGTTACCGATACCCAGCGTACCTGATACGCTGGGTATCGTGAACAACATCCCCCCAGAACGCCCGAGGCCGGCCACCGGCGGAAATGCCGACGGCCGCTCCGCCCGCTGGCAGACCCACCGGGAGGAACGCCGCTGGGAGCTCATCAAGTCCGCGCGGCGTGCGGTCCACGCCTTGGGGAGTGACGCGTCCATGGAGGAGATTGCAGCGGCCGCGGGCACGTCCAAGTCAGTTTTTTACCGCTACTTCGGTGATAAGGCCGGCCTGCAGCACGCTGTCGGGGAAGTTGTCCTCAGCCAGATGCAACGTAAGATCCGCGAAGCGGCCCAGAGTGCGCAGACCCCGAGGGAGGGCCTGTTCGCCATGATCTCTGCCTACCTCCAGATGGCGGAGACCAGCCCCAACGTCTACAGCTTCGTCACCCGCTACACTCCGGTGGACGTGGAGACCAGCCAAGGGCCAGCGGCGATTTCAGGGGCATTGGGCCACTTTTTTGATTCCATCGCCGAGATGATCGCGGCTCCGATGCGGACACACCTGGGCAACGGACGGTTAGCAGTGCTCGGCTACTGGCCCACAGCTGCCATCGGACTGGTCCGGAATGCCGGTGAGCAGTGGCTCAGCACTCCCGATTCCGCGGCCAAGCCGGACCAGGAAGCAATGGCCCAACAAATTACAGCCTGGCTCTGCGTGGGAATCGCCCCAGAGCTCTCCGAAACACTTGTCAGAACCAACGAAGGACATTGACATGACCGAAGTAGTGGACCGACCGGGCGGCCAGAACGCCGCTGTCACCAAATCAGGCGCAACCAAACAAAGCGCAACCACTGCAGGCGCAATGTACCCGGCCACCTCGCGGCGGGACACGCTGCCCGCCGTCGACGTGGCTGCCCTCGGCGAGCAGCTCCTCGGCAAGTGGGCTGACTCCCGCAGGCACGCGCGCGCCCTGTCGGCCGATCCGGCCCTGCATAAGACCGAGGGCCTGACGCATACGGAGCACCGCACCCGGACGTTCGGCCAGCTGAAGTACCTCGTGGATCACAACGCCGTACACCGGGCCTTCCCGGCGGCACTCGGTGGCGCCGACGACCATGGCGGCAACGTGGCCGGGTTCGAGGAACTGGTCACCGCAGACCCGTCCCTGCAAATCAAGGCCGGCGTCCAGTGGGGCCTCTTCGGCTCAGCGGTGATGCACCTCGGCACGGAGGAGCACCATGCCAAGTGGTTGCCGAGCATCATGAGCCTGGAGATCCCCGGCTGCTTCGCCATGACCGAGACCGGCCATGGCTCTGACGTTGCAAGCATTTCCACCACCGCGACGTTCGACGTCAAGACCCAGGAGTTTGTCATCCACACGCCGTTCCGGGCAGCGTGGAAGGACTACATCGGCAACGCAGCCACGGACGGCCTGGGCGCCGTGGTTTTCGCGCAGCTCGTGACCAAGGGCGTCAGCCACGGCGTGCATGCGTTCTACGTTGACCTCCGGGATCCCCGGACCAAGGAGTTGCTGCCCGGCATCGGCGGCGAGGACGACGGCGTTAAGGGTGGCCTTAACGGGATCGACAACGGCCGGCTGCACTTCGATCACGTACGCATTCCCCGGACCAATCTCCTCAACCGCTATGGCGATGTTGCCCCCGATGCCACCTACACCTCCTCGATCGCCAGCCCCGGCCGCCGCTTCTTCACCATGCTGGGGACCCTCGTCCAGGGCCGCGTGTCACTGGATGGAGCGGCCGTTGCAGCGTCAAAGATCGCCCTGGCCGCCGCCATCCGCTACGCCACCGAACGACGCCAGTTCAATGCGTCCTCCCACACGGACGAAGAAGTCCTCCTCGACTACCAGCGGCACCAGCTCCGCCTCTTCACGCGGCTGGCCACCACGTACGCTGCGGGCTTCGCCCACGAGCAGCTGCTCCAGAAGTTCGACGACGTCTTCTCGGGCGCCCACGACACCGACGAAGACCGGCAGGACCTTGAGACACTCGCGGCAGCACTGAAGCCGCTCAGCACCTGGCATGCCCTGGATACCCTGCAGGAATGCCGCGAGGCCTGCGGTGGCGCCGGCTTCCTGATCGAAAACCGCTTCGCCTCCCTGCGTGCAGACCTGGATGTCTACGTCACGTTCGAAGGCGATAACACCGTACTGCTCCAGCTCGTGGCCAAGCGGCTCCTGGCCGACTACGCCAAAGAGTTCAGGAACGTCGATTTCGGGGTGCTGGCCCGTTACGTGGTGACCCAGGCAACAGGCGTGGCGATCCACCGCACCGGCCTGCGGCAGGTGGCCCAGTTTGTGGCCGACACAGGCTCCGTCCAAAAGGCAGCTATTGCGCTCCGCGACGAGGAGGGCCAGCGCGCCCTCCTTACCGACCGCGTCCAGACCATGGTGGCGGACGTCGGGGCAGCTTTGAAGGGCGCCAACAGGCTTCCCTTCGAAAAAGGCGCCGCCCTGTTCAACCAGCACCAGAACGAGCTGATCGACGCTGCCCAGGCGCACGCGGAACTCCTGCAGTGGGAGGCGTTCACGGAGGCTCTGGGTGAGGTCACCGACCGCGGTACGAAAGTGGTGTTGACCTGGCTCCGCGACCTCTTCGGCCTGTCGCTGATTGAAAAGAACCTCGCCTGGTACCTCATGAATGGCCGGCTCTCCATGCAGAGGGCGCGTACCGTGGGTGACTACATCGACCGGCTCCTGGTCAAGATCCGGCCCCACGCCCTGGACCTCGTTGACGCCTTCGGGTACGGCGATGAGCATGTGCGGGCCGCGATCGCCACCGGCGCCGAAAAGACGCGGCAGGACGAAGCCCGTGCCTACGTCAGGGCACAGCGGGCCAGAGGCAACGCTCCGGTCGACGAAAAGGTGCTGCTGGCGCACGCGGCTGCCGCCGCACAAACCCGTCACGCCTAGCCGCCGGCCCCGCGGACACCGCAGTTTGTGTCCAGATATCACGGCTTTTCGGGTGCGGAAGTCGCGGTATCTGGACAAAAACTCGGGGAAATAACGACGACGGCGCCGCTCCCCTGATGTGGGGAGCGGCGCCGTCGTGCGTTGCTGAATGTTTAGTCACTGACCGACGTGGCGTCAGGAAAGCACCGAGCGGTAGACCTCAAGGGTGGTCTCCGTAATGGACTCCCAGGAGAAATGCTCCTCCGCACGGCGGCGGCCCGCCTGCCCCATGGCACGCGCCCGCTCAGGATCGGACACAACCTCAGTCAGGGCCGCGGCAAACTCGGTCACGAACTTCTCCGGGTCCAGCGGAGTTCCCGTCCCGTCGGTGACCTGCTCGAGATCAACCAACAGGCCAGTCTCACCGTGCCTGACCACCTCCGGAATACCACCGGTGGCACTGGCCACAACGGCCGCGCCGCAGGCCATGGCTTCGAGGTTCACGATGCCGAGCGGCTCATAGATCGACGGGCACGCGAAAGCGGTTGCGTGGCTCAGGACCTGGACAAGTTCATGGCGCGGAAGCATTCGCTCGATGAGGATGACGCCGGTACGCTGGCGCTGCAGCTCCTCGATGAGGCGGGCCGTTTCGGCGGCGAGTTCAGGAGTGTCCGCGGCGCCCAGGCACAGGACAACCTGGACATCGGCTGGCAGCTTGGCGGCCGCGCGAAGCAGGTACGGAACGCCCTTCTGGCGCGTGTTCCGGCCCACGAAGACCACGCTTGGTTTCTGGGGGTCGATGCCGAGCGCCCGCACTGCATCTTCGCCTTCATCGCGCTGCCACAGTTGAACATCGATGCCGTTGTGGACCACCCTGACCTTGGCAGGGTCAACATCGGGGTAGCTGCGCAAAATGTCCTGGCGCATACCTTCCGAGACTGCGATGATGGCCGCGGCTGCTTCATAGGAAGTCTTTTCCACCCAGGAGGAGAGCGCGTAGCCGCCGCCGAGCTGCTCGGCTTTCCAGGGCCGCAGGGGTTCCAGGCTGTGCGCGCTGAGAACGTGCGGGATGCCGTGCAGCAGTGACGCCAGATGCCCCGCCATGTTCGCGTACCAGGTATGGGAGTGAACAAGATCGGCCCCCTCGATGTCAGGCACGATCCGCAGATCAACCCCCAGGGTCTGGACGGCCGCGTTGGCCGAACCCAGGTCCTCGGGCACGGCATAGGAAGTCACCCCGGCACCGTGGTAGCCAGCGTCGCGGGGCGCCCCAAAAGCACGGACCTGCAGGTCAACATGCTTACTCAGCACCCTGCTCAACTCGGCTACGTGGACTCCGGCGCCACCATAAATCTCCGGCGGGAATTCTTTAGTCACAATATCTATTCGCACGTTACCCAAGGTAGTCGTTCCGCAGCATCTGTTCTAGTGTGAAGGAGTCCGGGCAAGCCGGACTGTTTGGGGAGTTACGAAGGCGTACAGGAGCGACCAATATGCCGTTAAACAAAAAAGTCCTGGCCATTGTCCTTGCAGGCGGCGAGGGGAACCGGCTCATGCCATTGACGGCAGACCGGGCCAAACCAGCCGTGCCTTTCGCGGGCGGCTACCGCCTGATCGATTTTGCGTTGTCCAACCTGGTGAATTCACGGTATTTGCAGATCGTGGTGCTCACGCAATACAAATCCCACAGCCTCGACCGCCACATATCCGAAACGTGGCGGATGTCCAACCATCTGGGTAACTATGTAGCGTCCGTCCCCGCCCAGCAGCGTGTCGGCAAGAGCTGGTTCCTGGGCAGCGCAAACGCCATTTACCAGTCCCTGAACCTGATCCACGACGCCAACCCCGACATTGTCGTCGTTGTTGGCGCGGACCATGTCTACCGCATGGACTTCGCCCAGATGGTGGAGCAGCACGTGCTCAGTGGAGCGAAAGCCACCGTAGCTGCAGTGCGCCAGCCCCTGAACATGGCCGACCAGTTCGGTGTGATCGAAGTGGACAAGGCGGATCCGCAGAAGATTTCCGCGTTTGTGGAGAAGCCCGCCTCCACCCCCGGCCTTGCTGCAGACCCCACCCAGTTCCTGGCCTCCATGGGCAACTACGTCTTCAACGCCGACGCCCTGGTGGAGGCACTGCACGTTGACGCGGAACGGCTGGACACCAAACACGACATGGGCGGGGACATCATCCCGTACTTCGTCAGCCAGGGCGAGGCCGGCGTCTACGACTTCACCCTTAACGACATCCCCGGCTCCACCGACCGCGACCGCACGTACTGGCGTGACGTCGGCACCATCGATTCGTTCTACGACGCACACATGGACCTCATCTCGCCCGTGCCGATCTTCAATCTGTACAACTCTGAGTGGCCCATCTACACGCGGCAGAGTGTCTCGCCGCCCGCCAAGTTCGTCCGCGGCGAGGGCGGCACCGTCGGCTCGGCGCTGGATTCGATCGTTGCGAGCGGAACTGTGATCTCAGGGGGCATCGTTGAAGGCTCCGTGCTGTCCAACGACGTCTTTGTCGACAGGTCCAGCCGCGTGCTCGACTCCGTGCTGATGGACAAGGTGAACATAGGTGCGGGAGCCGTTGTCAAGCGGGCCATCATTGACAAGAACGTGAAGGTCCCGGCCGGCGCGGCGATCGGGCTCGATCACGACCTTGACCGGGCCCGCGGCTTCAAGGTTACGGACTCAGGCATCACGGTCCTGTCCAAGGGGCAGGTCGTTCCCGAACCGGACGAGGCTGAGCGGGCCCTGTCGGCTAACAACCTGGTCATGGTGCCGGAAGCCGTGCGGGCCGCCACGGAATCGTGGCCCGAGTTGAGGGAGTCGATGGACAGGGTCGTTGAAGTCCACGCCGCCGCCGTCGGCGTCACAGTACCGGACTCACAGTCCAGCAAAGCGTAGTGTCCGGCGGGAGCCCGGTGCCGTCGGCCCGGGCCCCCCGCAGGCTGTAAAATTGGGTCAATGAGCTCTCCAGATCCATTAGCCGGACTGACCCCTGAGGAAATCCAGGCCTGCCTCAAGGTCCTGAACACCATCCACGTCTACGACGAGGAACACCCGGACTATGTTTCGGTGCGCCGGGCCACGGGAAAAATGTTCAAAGCCGTGAAGCGCCACCGCCGCGTCACGAAGCGTGATTTAATCTCAGAAGCTGACCGGGCCGTCATTGCCCAGACTGCCACCGCGGCGCCGGACCGCATTGACGACGAAACGCGCGGCAACAAGCTGGCGACGTCTGCCACCGGCGAGATTGCCGGACACCTCATCCGGTCGCGGCCCTGCTACATCTGCAAGCGCCACTACACACAGGTGGATTCCTTTTACCACCAGCTCTGCCCCGAGTGCGCCACGTTCAGCCACAGCAAGCGGGACGCGCGAACGGACCTCACGGGCCGGCGGGCGCTGCTTACCGGCGGCAGGGCAAAGATCGGCATGTACATCGCCCTCCGCTTGCTCCGGGACGGCGCCCACACCACCATCACCACGCGGTTTCCCAAGGACGCTGCGCGCCGTTTTGCGGCCATGGAAGACAGCGGCGAGTGGCTGCACCGGCTCCGGATTGTGGGCATCGACCTGCGTGACCCCTCGCAGGTGATGGCCCTGACGGATTCCCTCAATGCGGCGGGCCCGCTGGACATCATCATCAACAACGCCGCCCAGACCGTGCGCCGGTCCGGGAACGCCTACAAGCCGTTGGTGGATGCGGAGGACGAAGCGCTGCCGGCCGAACTTGAACCCGCCAACGGTGGGCCCGAGCTGCTGACCTTCGGCCATGCCCACGACAAACATCCCCTCGCCCTGACCAGCACCGTGACAGAACACCCCGTGCTGGCAGGAGACGCGATTACCTCCCTGGCGCTCTCCACAGGTTCCGCCTCGTTGGAGCGCATCGCCTCTGGCACTGCGATCGACGCCGGCGGGCTTGTTCCGGATCTTGCCACCATCAACAGCTGGACCCAGGTAGTGGATGAGGTGGAGCCCCTGGAGATGCTGGAGGTCCAGCTTTGCAACGTGACGGCTCCCTTCCTCCTGGTCAGCCGGCTCCGGGATGCCATGAAGCGTTCCACGGCCCGCAGGAAGTACATCGTCAACGTCTCCGCCATGGAAGGCCAGTTCTCCCGGGCCTACAAGGGACCCGGGCACCCTCACACCAACATGGCCAAGGCCGCCCTAAACATGATGACCCGGACCAGCGCGCAGGAAATGCTGGACGCCGACGGCATTTTGATGACGGCCGTGGACACCGGCTGGATCACCGATGAGCGCCCGCACTTCACCAAGGTCCGCCTGATGGAAGAGGGCTTCCACGCTCCGCTGGACCTGGTGGACGGTGCCGCGAGGGTCTACGACCCGATCGTGACGGGCGAGAACGGCGAAGACCAGTTTGGGGTATTCCTGAAGGATTACAAGCCCAGCCCCTGGTAGGCAGAAGGGCACTGTCCTGACAGGGCACCCACAGCGTAGGCTCGGCGTCATGAGCAGCGAATCAGTTACCGAAGTACACAATCTGGAGCACCACGTGTGCTGGGACCTTCTCCGGACAGTCTCCGTAGGCAGGCTGGCTATCCTCGTGGACGGGCATCCGGACATCTTCCCCATCAACTACACCGTGGACGGCGGAACAATCGTCTTCCGCACCGGCCAAGGGACCAAGCTGGCCGGCGCCTCGGGAGGTTCCCCTGTGGCAGTGGAAGCCGACGGCGTAGATGCCGTCAGCGGCCTTGCCTGGAGCGTGGTGCTCAAGGGGCCCGCGACAGCTATCAAGGGCACCGAGGCCGTCCTGGACACCGCCGCCCTGTACCTGTTCCCATGGCAGGCCGGAAAGAAGGACACCTTCATCCGCGTCAGCCCTGACACCCTGACTGGACGCCGGTTCAAGGTCACCGCTCCGATGACGTGGTGGACCCAGCTCAGTGGGGCCGCCAAGGCCTCCCCCGAGTAACCCTGGCGGCCGCTCAGCCTAGGCCAGGCGGCTGATTTCCACGCTCACGCTTAAGGCCGAACCTCCGCCGCCGGACAGGATGCCCTTCAGCGGCGGCACGTCGCGGTAGTCACGGCCCCTGGCCACTGTGACGTGGAAGTCGCCGGCGGGTTTGTGGTTAGTGGGATCCCAGCTTCGCCAGTCCCCATCCCAGAACTCCAGCCACGCGTGTGACTGGCCTGCGACGGTCTCGCCGATGTCCGCCGTCGACCGCGGGTGCAGGTACCCCGAAACGTACCGGGCGGGGATCCCGCAACTGCGCAGCGCACCGATGGCCAGGTGGGCAAGGTCCTGGCAGACGCCTTGCCGCTGGCCCCAGGCTTCTTCGGCGTTGGTGGTAACCGCTGTGGAGCCGGACATGTACGTCATTTCGCCGCGCATCCACTCAAAGATGGCCATGGCAGCCGCATGCGGGTTCTTGCCCGCGACCACGCCGGGAATGATTCCCAGCACTTCCGCGCCCGGGCCGCTGAGCTGCGACTGCGGCAGCCAGTCGCTGAAAGTATTCAGCGTCTCCTCCGAGGACAGCACGTCCCAGCCCACGATGTCGGCATCGGAGGGGATTTTTTCGGCCCGGTGCACTTCAACCGTGATGTTCGAGACAACTTCGAGGTGCTCATGCGGCATCTGCATATCGAAAGCAGTCACGCGGGTGCCCCAGTAATCCCGGTAGTTGCTCACGGCCGCCTGCGACGGCGAGACCTTCAGGATCGATTCGAGGACCACCTGCTGGGGATCCGTCAGAGGCGTCATACGGGCCTCGTTGTAAGAGAGCGTGACGCGGCCGTTGTATTTGTAGGTGGTCGTGTGCACGATGCTTAGCCGGGTCATGAAACTTCTCCCACCCAGGCCAGTTCGTCTGCCTGATTGAAGTATTTACGGGAAATGGCGTCGGAAGCCTGGGCGACGGCCTTCTGCACGCGTTCCATATGTTCGGGCAGCTCTGACATGAGATCGTCCGTCCGATGGAACTCCAGGAAGGTGCGGGCCTGGCCCACGATGCGGCGGGCATCGTTGATGAATCCGACGCGCTGCGCGGACGGGTCCAGCTTGGCGAGGCACTCGTCGGCGTCCCTCAGGGCGTAGACGATGGACCGTGGAAACAGCCGGTCCAGCAAGAGGAACTCGGCGGCGTGCTGGTCCCCGAAGGCCGCTCGGCGGGTCCGTAGGAACGACTCATAGGCGCCGGCACAGCGCAGCATGTTGACCCAGGACATGCCTGCGGACAGGACATCCCGGGTGGAAAGCATCCGCGCCGTCATGTCCGCGCGCTCCAGGGAACGGCCCAGCACCAGGAACAGCCAGCTCTCGTCGTGGCTTACGGTGGTGTCGGCCAGGCCGCTGACCATGGCCGTCCGCTCCAGGGTCCAGTTGCAGAACCGGTAAGTCCCCACTACGTCCTTCCGGTGCTGGCTCAGCCCGTAGTACGTGGTGTTGAGGCTTTCCCACAAGCCCGAGGACACGGTCTCGCGGGCACGGCGGGCGTTTTCGCGTGCAGCGCCCAGCGATCCGGCGATGGACGTGGCGCTGGTCTTGTCGTAGGCCAGGGCGTGCAGGAGTTCGGGCAAGCCAAAATCCTCGCTCTGCGGCCGGGCGCCCATCACGGCGAGCAGTTCCTGGGCAACGCGGCGGCGTTCGTCCATGGGGAGGTGGTTGAGGCGCTCCAGGTGCACGTCCAGGATGCGTGCCGTACCGTCGGCCCGCTCAACATAGCGTCCGATCCAAAAAAGGGACTCAGCAATACGGCTAAGCATTCGCGGTGACCTCCTGCACGTCTGAAATCAGTGGGGATGAACCCATGGGTGATTGCGCCGGTTCCAAAGCCCGGCTCACTGCTGCTGCTCCGGCTGGCGGTCGCGCCAGTTGCTTTCCACTGGCCAGACCGATACCCGCTCGCGGAGGGAAATCGTCGGCCGCGGAACCGTCTCCACGGGCACCTGGGGCGAACCAGCCAGCACCCAGGTGTCCTTTGAGCCGCCGCCCTGGCTGGAATTCACAATCAGGGAGCCTTCCTTGAGTGCAACCCTGGTGAGCCCGCCGGGCAGCACCCAGACGTCGTCGCCGTCGTTCACTGCGAAGGGGCGAAGGTCCACGTGCCGGGGGCCGAACTTGTCCCCGCCCAGGGTGGGGACGGTGGAAAGCTGCAGGACCGGCTGGGCAATCCAGCCGCGTGGATCGGCGATGACCCGCTGGCGCAGGGCTTCCAGTTCGTCCTTGGAGGCATCCGGCCCGATCACCAGGCCTTTGCCGCCGGAACCGTCCACGGGCTTCACCACCAGTTCAGCGATGTTGTCCAGGACGTACTCCCTGGCTTCCTTTTCCTCGAGGCGGAAAGTGTCCACGTTCGCGATGACGGGCTCCTCGCTGAGGTAGTAGCGGATGAGGTCCGGAACGTAGCTGTAGACAAGCTTGTCATCGGCCACGCCGTTGCCCACGGCGTTGGCGATGGTCACCCCGCCGGCGCGTGCAGCATTGACCAGGCCGGGGCAGCCGAGCATGGAGTCTGAGCGGAACTGCAGCGGGTCCAGGAATTCGTCGTCGATGCGTTTGTAGATCACGTCCACGCGCTGCTCCCCGGCCGTGGTGCGCATGTAGACGCGGTTGCCGCGGCAGATGAGGTCACGGCCCTCCACGAGTTCTACGCCCATCAGCCCCGCCAGGAGGGTGTGTTCAAAGTAGGCGCTGTTGAAGACGCCGGGCGTCAGGACAACTACCGTGGGATCGTCGACGCCGGCGGGCGCTGTTTTGCGCAGCGCCGACAGCAGCCGTCGCGGGTACTCTTCCACCGGCCGGATAAGCTGCTGGCCGAACGCTTCAGGCAGGCCTTTGGCCATGGCACGACGGTTCTCCAGCACGTAGCTGACCCCGGACGGCACCCGAACATTGTCCTCCAGGACGCGGAACGTCCCCGCCGCGTCGCGGACCACGTCGATCCCGGAAATGTGGACCCGGACCCCACCGGCGGGGTCAAAGCCCTGCACCTGGCGGTGGAAGTGTGCGCTGGTGGTGACGAGCTGGCGCGGGATCACGCCATCGGCCACCACGTTCATTTTGTCGTAGACGTCGTTGAGGAAGGCTTCAAGGGCGCGGACGCGCTGCGCCACACCCTTTTCCAGCACGGTCCACTCATCCGCGGGAATAACCCGCGGCACGATATCGAGGGGGAAGGGCCGCTCCTCCCCCGCAAAGTCAAAGGTCACTCCGCGGTCCAGGAACGTCCGCGCCATCGAGTCCGCCCGTGCACTGACATCGGCGAGGGACAGCTTGCGGAGCGCGTCCGCCACCTCCGCATACGAGTCGCGGGCTTCCTGGCCTGGGGCGAACATCTCGTCGTAAGCGCCGGTTCGCCCGGCGGCCACGGAGTAATCCTGGAATAGGTCTGACATGTCCTTTAGCCAACCATCTTTTTGTTTCGAAATCATTACCGCCATCCATTGTGGCGTGTTGCGGCACATGCGCCGGTTCGTGGAATTCGCGCGCCATCCGGCAAGGTAGGTGAGTGGCAGAGAAGACTAATCCCGGGAACTCCGGAACCGGATGGAATGGTGGCCGCGGCCTTAGACCCCGCCGCCGCTGGCTGCCGGGTGATGTGGACAGGCTCCTTCCCGGCCTCCTGACGGCTGCGATCGCCCTGGGCGGTGCCTTCGCCGTGCATGCCGCAGTGCCAGCCCTTCCGGCGATGACAGTTGCCGTGGCCCTGGGTTTGCTCGCCGCGAACCTGCCCGGGACGGCAGTCTGGATCGCGGGGCGGGCAAGGCCGGGCCTGGACTTCGCGGGCAAGCACCTGATGCGGGGCGGAATCATCCTGCTGGGCCTCAAAGTGAGCATCATGGACATCCTGGGCCTGGGCTGGCTGGCCATGGTCCTGATCACCGCTGTGGTCCTGCTGAGCTTCGGCGGCACCTACCTGCTGGTCCGGCTGTTCCGGTTGCCTCGCGAGACCGCATTGCTGGTGGCCACCGGCTTTTCCATCTGCGGCGCGTCAGCGATCGGCGCCATGGCTGCAGTACGCCGCATCCGGCATGCAGACACCGTCCTTCCAGTCGCGCTGGTGACACTCTGCGGCACGCTGGCGATCGGACTGCTGCCGCTACTGATGCATCCCCTGCAGCTGAGCCCGGTGACATTCGGAGCCTGGACCGGGGCCTCAGTCCACGATGTCGGCCAGGTGGTGGCCACAGCGCAGACCGCAGGCACGGCGGCACTGGGGATCGCCGTCATCGTCAAACTCACGCGCGTGCTGCTGCTGGCACCGGTGGTGGCAGTGGCAGGCGTGCACCACCGCGCCAGCGTGTCCCCGCAGAAGCAGCAGCAGTCGCTGCCTCCCGTGATCCCCTTGTTCGTGATCGGGTTCGTGGCCATGGTGGCGCTCCGGTCCACGGGCTGGCTGGCCACGGGTTGGCTCGAGGCAGGCGCCGGGCTCCAGGACGTGTTGCTGGGCGCGGCGCTGTTCGGGCTCGGTTCGGCCGTGCGGATCCGTACCCTCCTGCACACCGGAGCCCGGGCGCTGCTGGCCGCGCTCGCGGCGTGGCTCCTGATCGCCCTGCTGGGCTTGGGAGCGGCTTTGGTAATCACTGCCTGACCGCCAGCCCTCGCCCCGGGGCGTCAGCCGCTATCCGCAAGAGGCTCCCGTGATTAGATAGCTGAGTGTCACATGAGAATCTGCAGCGCAGCGAGGCCGCCCAACGTTCAGCGCTGATCACCACGCACAGCTACGACGTTTCCCTGGACGTGAGGCAGGCCGCGGATCCGGCCGTCGCGGGGTACCCCAGCCGCAGCGTCATCAATTTCTCCGCAGCGGAGCCCGGCCAGGGCCTGACAGCGTCCACCTTCCTGGATTTCATCTCCGGCGAGGTCCACAGCGTGCTCCTCAACGGCGAGGAGTTGCCGGTGGTGGACGTTCTGGACGGGTCCCGCATCCGGCTCGACAACCTGCAGGCCGAGAACCAGGTCACCGTTACCGGCACCGCCCTGTACAGCCGGTCGGGCGAAGGCATGCACCGCTTCGTCGATCCCGCCGACGGGCAGTGCTACCTCTATACGCAGTACGAGCCGGCCGATGCGCGGCGCGTGTTCGCCAATTTCGAGCAGCCGGACCTTAAAGCCGTATTCACGTTCCATGTGATGGCACCGGCGGGCTGGGAAGTCGCCTCCAACGGGGCCGAGGCCGCCCGCACCCAACTGGCCGGCGATCCGGACACCAGCCGCTGGGACTTCGCCCCTACCAAACCGATGTCCACCTACATCACCACCGTCCTCGCCGGCCCCTACGTCAAAGCCCAGGACCACTGGAGCGCAACGCTCGACGACGGTACGCAGCTGGAGCTGCCGCTGGCACTGTATTGCCGGGCTTCCATGGCGGATTCCTTCGATCCCGCGGTCCTTTTTGGCCTCACCAAGAGCGGCCTGGATTTCTTCAACAGGCTCTTTGGCTTCCCTTACCCCTGGGGCAAGTACGACCAGGCCTTTGTGCCGGAATACAACCTGGGCGCAATGGAAAACCCGGGACTTGTCACCTTCACCGAAAGCTACGTCTTCACGTCGCGGGCCACCGACGCCCAATACCAGGCGCGCGCGAACACCCTGATGCATGAGATGGCGCACATGTGGTTCGGGGACCTGGTCACCATGCAGTGGTGGGACGACCTGTGGCTCAAGGAATCCTTTGCCGACTACATGGGTACCCTGGGCGTTGACCGGGCCACGGCATGGGAGACAGCCTGGGTGAGCTTCGCGAACAAACGCAAGGCCTGGGCCTATGTCCAGGACCAGCTGCCCACCACCCACCCGATCGTTGCGGACATTCCCGACCTCGAGGCCGCCAAGCAGAACTTCGACGGCATCACCTATGCCAAGGGCGCCTCCGCGCTCAAGCAGCTGGTGACCTACGTGGGGTTTGACGCGTTCATCGACGGTGCCAGGCAGTATTTCCGCGACCACGCGTACGGAAACACCACTCTGGCAGATCTGCTGGCCGCCCTGGGCGCGTCTTCCGGCCGGGACCTGACCGGCTGGGCAACGCAGTGGCTGCAGACCTCCGGCATCTCCACGCTGTCCTGGGAAATAACGGCCGACGACGGCGTCCTGGGCTCGGTGACAATCGTCCAGGATGCGCTGGACCCGGTTACCAGACGGGAGGAGCTGCGGCCGCACCGGCTCCGGGTGGGCCTGTACAACACGGACGACGCCGGCGCCCTGGTCCGGACCGGCAGCATCGAAACTGACGTAGTGGGCCGCAGAACCGAGGTGCCTGGGCTCGCCGGCCAGCCCCGGCCTGAGCTGCTGCTGCTCAACGACGAGGATCTGACCTATGCGAAGGTCCGGCTCGACCCGGCATCGGAAGCCACGGTGCGGGCATCTTTGGACCGGCTTACCGACCCCATGGCACGTGCCCTGTGCTGGACGGCGTTGTGGAACTCTGCCCGTGACGGGGAAAGCCCGGCCACCCGCTACGTTGACGCGGTGACCGCTTTCGGTCCGTCCGAGACCGGGATCGGCGTGCTGCTGAACATCCTCCAGAACGCGTCCACCGCCGTCGAACGCTACACCGCGCCAACCAGACGCGGGGCGGCACGCAGCGCCTTCCTGGCCGCGGCCGACGCCCAGCTTGGCAAAGCCGATCCAGGCTCCGACCACCAGCTGGCATGGGCGCGGACGGTGGCGGCCGTCAGCCAGCATGACGCCGCCCTCATGACGCGGCTCAGGCGACTCCTGGACGGCCCTGTGGCGGTCAACGGCCTGGAGGTGGACGCGGAGCTGCGCTGGAACATCTGGCACGCTCTGGCGGCCAATGGACAGGCCACCGTGGCCGAGCTGGGCGCCGAGTTGGCGCGGGACACCACCGCCTCTGGCCAGGCTGGCCACGCAACGGCGCTCGCAGCCCGTCCGGATCCCGACGTCAAAGCGGCCACCTGGCAGGATGCCGTTCACGGAACGAAGCTGTCCAACCAACTCCTCAGCGCCACCATCGCCGGGTTCACCACCGCTCCCGCCGCACTGCTGGACCCTTATGTGGAACCGTATTTCGAGTGCCTGCGCGACGTGTGGGCCAACCGCAGCATCGAGATCGCCAGCCGGATCGTGCGGGGTCTTTACCCGCCGGCGCCGGACCTGCCGGAAGATGGCACCCTGCCGGCGGAACAAGCGGTGGTACGCCGCACCGACGCCTGGCTGGATGCAAACGCCGATGCTCCCGGCGGCCTGCGCAGGATCATCGTGGAGCAGCGCAGCCATCTGCTGCGGGCGCTCACCGCACAACTGAAGTAGTTCGCCGGAAGCCGCCCCGTCAGGGGACGCGGTGCAGCCATTCCTCAGTGCCGAACTTGGCAGCCACCCGGTCGCGGGCGGCGGCCAGTTCGGCGCCGGTCAGTTCCGACGGAGTGGCCGCGTAGCGTTCCGTGAATACTTCCGTCATGGCAGCAATAATCTCCGTGCGGGCGAGCCCCGTCTGGCGCCGGAGCGGATCCACGCGCTTCTTGGCACTGCGTGTGCCCTTGTCCGAGAGCTTTTCCTTGCCGATGCGCAGGACTTCGACCATCTTGTCAGCGTCCATGTCGTAGCTCATGGTGACGTGGTGCAGCATGCCGCCGTTGGCCAGGCGCTTCTGCGCGGCCCCGCCGATCTTGCCCTGGTCCGTGGCGATGTCGTTCAAGGGCACATAAAAGGCTGTGATGCCGAGCTTCTCCAGCGCGGCCATCACCCAGGCATCCAGGAAGGCATAGGAGTCCGCGAAGCTGATTCCGTCCACAAGAGTCTGCGGCACATAAAGCGAGTAGGTGATGCAGTTGCCGGCCTCCATAAACATCGCTCCCCCGCCGCTGATCCGGCGGACCACGCTGATGCCGTGCCGGGCCACGCCGTCAGGGTGCAGTTCGTTGCGGACCGACTGGAAGCTGCCGATGACCACCGACGGTTCCTCCCAGTCCCAGAACCGCAGCGTGGGGTTGCGGCGGCCAGCGCCCACCTCTTCGGTGAGGACCTCATCCAGGGCAACATTGAGGTGGGTGGGCAGCACCCTGGGCGCGATGATGCTCCAGTGATGGTCCGACCAGGACGTCGCCTGCGCCAGGGCACGGCGGACGGTGACCGCAACTGCGTCGGCGGTAAAGCCGAACAGGACGGCCCCGGGCGGCAGGGAGTCGCTGACCGCCGCGGACAGCTCGGCCGCCGTCGTCGTCTCCGCCAGTCCGTTGAGGGCCCGGTTGATCTCAGGAAGCGCCTCGTCCGGCTCCAGGAAGAAGTCGCCGCTCACGGACACCTCCGCCAGGAAGCCGTCCACGACGGCGAGGTCCACCACCACCAGTTTGCCGCCGGGTACCTTGTACTCGCCGTGGCGGCGGCCGGAGCGGTCTTCAGCTGGTTCTGGTGTGAGCGTCATGCACACTATCCTGCCCCACACCGCACGTGGTTACGCAACGCCAGGAACGCGAAAAGCCCGCACCGTTGCCGGTGCGGGCTTTCCAAAGAAGCTTGGGCTGAAGTGAATTACTTCTTGCCGCCGAAGCCCTTGAAGCGAGCGTTGAAGCGCTCGACGCGGCCTGCAGAGTCCATGATGCGCTGCTTGCCCGTGTAGAACGGGTGGGACTCGGAGGAGATTTCGACGTCGATAACCGGGTAGGTGTTTCCGTCTTCCCACTCGATGGTCTTCTTGGAAGACACGGTGGACTTGGTCAGGAACTTGACGCCGGAAGCCAGGTCGTTGAAAACAACAGCTTCGTACTTCGGGTGTGTATCAGACTTCATAATGGGACCTTTGTTCGCACAACTGGATTTTGCCAGCTGCCAGGTATGAATGGGATGGCGGCCGCTGCAGAAACCGCAGGACAGCCAGCTGTTAATAATAGCGGATCAACGTGAACCCTGCGAACCGCGCGGCCGCAGCTCCCAGAAAGCCACAGCCGAGGCGGCAGCGACGTTGAGAGAGTCCACACCGGCGCGCATGGGGATCTTGACCGCTAGGTCGACGGCGGTGAGCGTTTCTGCGCTCATGCCGGCGCCTTCGGTGCCGAGCACCAAGGCTAGGCGGTCTGGATTGCGGGCGGCGACGAGGTCGACGTCGACCGCGTCCTGCGTCAGTTCCAACGCGGCCACGGTGAAGCCGTGCTCCTTGAGGATCGCAAGGTCCTGAGGCCAGGACTCCAGCCTCGCCCACGGAACCTGGAAGACGGTGCCCATGCTCACCCGGACGCTGCGCCGGTACAACGGATCACCGCAGCGGGGTGAAATCAGGACGGCATCGATGTCCAGGGCCGCGGCGGAGCGAAAAATAGCGCCAACGTTGGTGTGGTCCACGATGTCCTCGAGGACGGCGACCCGGCGTGCGTCCGCCAGGAGTTCGCGAAGGGGTACGGGCTCTGGCCGCTGCATTGCGGCCATTGCCCCGCGGTGCAGGTGGAAGCCGGTGATTTCTTCGAGAAGCGCGGCGCTGCCAATGAACGCAGGCACGTCCGGGTGGGCGCTCAGGACGTCCTGCAGGTCAGCCAGCCATTTCTTCGCCAGGAAAAAGGACCTCGGCCGGTGGCCCGCGGCCAGCGCACGGCGCAGGACCCGGGAGGATTCGGCGATGTACATGCCTTCAGCCGGTTCGCGGAGCTTGCGCAGATGCACGTCTGTCAGCTGCGTGTAGTCGGAAACGCGGGGATCCCCGGCCGATTCAAGATAGTGGATTGTCACCGGAAGATTATTTCAGCAGATTGGCGATCATAAAGCCCAGCGCCACCAGGCCAAGAGAGAAGATCACTCCGCGAAGGACCGGCGGGGACAGCCTGCGGCCAATCTTCGAACCGATGACGCCGCCAATGAGGGAGCTGAGAGCGATGATGGCCACCACCGCCCAGTTGATGCGGCCGAAGGCGAACAACAGATATGACGCAGCCGCCACGATGTTCACACCCAGGACCAGGATGTTCTTCATGGCATTGGCGTTCTGGATGGTCCCCGTCATGAAGACGCCCAGGATGCCCACCAGCAGGATGCCCTGGGCTGCCACGAAGTAGCCGCCGTACACGCCGGCCAGGTACACCAGCACGATCAACAACAGGCCGTGCCCCTTGTCCTTGAGGGCGTGCTCGGGGTTTTCCTCCCGGGCCCGCACCCACTGTTGGAGCCGGGGCTGGAAGACCACCATCAGCAGCGCCAGCACAATCAGGACCGGAGCGGCGTAGTAGAAGACTTTTTCCGGCAGGTTCAGCAGCAGCCAGGCGCCGCTGATGCCGCCGAGCAGCGAGGCAGGCAGAAGCCTGAGGAGCTGTTGGCCCCGGCCCTTGAGTTCCTTCCGGTATCCCCACGCACCGGCGGCGTTGCCTGCCACCAGCCCCATGGCATTACTGATGGAAGCTGTTACCGGGGCGATGCCGAGGGCGATGAGGACGGGAAACGTGACCAGGGTGCCGGAGCCTACGACGGCATTGATGGTGCCGGCCCACAGGCCGGCAAAAAACACAAGGATGCTGCTGAGAAGCTCCACCGCGACGGGACCGCGTTAGCGGCGTGCGGCGGCGGTGTACCTGCCCGCGCTGGAAGTCACATCGAGCGCAAGGCCGAACGTCTCGCTGAGGTTCCCCGCGGTCAGCACCTCGGCGAGGGGGCCGGCCGCAACCACATTGGCCTCCCGAAGCAGCATGGCATGGGTGAAGCCCGGCGGAACTTCTTCAAGGTGGTGGGTGACCAGGACAATGGCCGGCGCCGTCTCGTCGCGGGCAAGCTCGCTGAGGCGGTGCACCAGGTCTTCGCGTCCGCCCAGATCCAGGCCGGCGCCCGGCTCGTCCAGCAGGAGGAGTTCGGGATCCGTCATCAGGGCACGGGCAATCTGGACGCGTTTACGCTCCCCCTCGGACAGGGACGCGAACTTACGGTTTAGCAGTGGCCCCATGCCCCAGTCATTGAGCAGCCTGAAGGCGCGGCGCTCGTCGGCCCGCTCATAGCCCTCACGCCAACGGCCCGTCACACCATAAGCGGCCGTGACCACAACGTTCAGGACGGTCTCAGCCTCGGGGATGTGGTTGGCCAGGGCCGCGGAGGACAGCCCGATACGGGGACGGAGTTCAAACACATCCACCGCGCCGAGCAGTTCGTCCAGGATGCTGGCTCTGCCGCTGGAGGGGTGCAGCCGGGCAGCGGCGATCTGCAGGAGCGTGGTCTTGCCGGCGCCGTTGGGGCCAAGAATGACCCAACGCTCACCTTCCCTGACCTGCCAGTCCACCTTGTTCAGGAGCTTCTTTGCCCCACGGACAACGCTGACGGCGGCCAATTCAAGAACTTCACTCATAGGAGTAGACACTAGGACAAAACGGGGGCCGACTGATAACTGATACCCCCACCGCGGCGGACGCCCGGACCGCCGCACTGCCACTGATTCCATGTCACGCCACGAATTCGGGCGCCCGCTCCGCGCTGGCTATTATTGCAGCCATGACTCCGAACGTGACTGCGGTCAGCTACGGCCCGAAACTGACTGACTCCGAGCTCGGGCGCCTGCGCACCCTTTTGGCTGGCAACGGCGCCACAGTCGGGTCGGAAGCGCGGGGCGGAGACAGCAGGTTCGAGGTCCACACTATGGGGCTGGCCCTGGCCGACGGCACAACCGCCGGTATCGCCGCCCTCCGCCGGGCGGTAGCAGACGCGGCCCAGGACGGGCTGGACACCGCTATCGTTCCAGCGGGGCTGCGCGAGGCTCAGCGGAAGTTCCTGATCATGGACGTGGACTCAACGCTGATCCAGCAGGAAGTTATCGAGCTCCTGGCGGCATACGCCGGCAAACGAGAGGAAGTTGCTGCGGTCACCGAAGCCGCCATGCGGGGGGAACTGGATTTCGCGCAGAGCCTCCACGCGCGGGTGGCGGTACTCGCAGGCCTGCCGGCCGCCGTCGTCGAATCCGTCCGGGCCGAAGTGATGCTCAGCGAGGGTGCTGCCGAACTGGTGGCAGCGTTCAAGGCTGCAGGCCACGTGGTGGCGGTGGTCTCCGGCGGATTCAACCAGATCCTGCGTCCGATCGCCGAGGACCTGGGCCTGGACTACTGGATCGCCAACGAGCTTGAAATCGTCGACGGCGCCCTCACCGGCAAGGTGCTCGGTGCTGTGATCGACCGGGCCGCGAAGGAAAAGTACCTGCGCGCTTGGGCTGCCGCCGAGGGAATTGCGATGGAACACACCATCGCGGTGGGCGACGGCGCCAACGATCTCGATATGCTCGGGGCCGCCGGGATCGGGGTGGCGTTCAACGCTAAACCGGCGGTGCGGGCCGTGGCGGATTCCGCCATCAACATGCCCTACCTCGACGCAGTGAGGCACATCGCCGGCGTCTGATTCCTTTAAAGCGAGACGGGCCCAAGCCCGACGCCTTCCCTGACCGGGCTTGCGGGGTAAGGGTGCGGGCGCCCGGGCAGTTCGCGGCAGTGTTCGCCAAGGAACACTGCCGCGACATGCCATCTGGCGGGGGCCTGAGTTAGTTGGCGCCCTTGCCGAAGTAGTCGGCGCCGCCGGCGTACTCCGTGTGGCCGGATTCGACGTCCGCGGTGGCCATGCCTGCCACCACCGCAGCGAACTCCTCCACGGAGTAGAGCTTGCCGGCCTCGGCGCGGCGGGCTTCGATGGCTCCGGGGCTGGAGCGGTCCAGCAGGGTGGCGGTTACGGTGCCCTCGATCATGTCACCCGAAACGACCACCAGCGAGATGCCCTTTTCCGCCAGGTTGGGCAGGAGTTCACGCAGCGCGTCCTCGCCGGCACGCTTGCTGCGGGCGACGGGCTCGTAGTCCGGCATGGTGGGCACAGTGTTGATGAAGTGGGCCTGGTGGCTGGTCACGAAGACCACGCGCGAGCCTTCCTTCATCAGCGGCACGGCAGCGTTGAGCATGTTGACCTGGGCGTCGCGGTTGAGCTTCAGCGCGTAGTCGTCCTCCATGCCGGATTCCATGCCGCCGGACGCGTTAAGCACCAGCACGTCCAGTGAACCGAAGTTCTCCATTGCCGCACTGGCCAGCGCCTGCACGCCTTCCAGGGTGGTCAGGTCAGCCCCGACCGCCGTGGCGCGGCCGCCGGCAGCCTCAATTCCCGCGACCACTTTGTTGGCGCGCGGCGCCTTCTGGCGGTAGTTGACCACCACGGCGGCGCCCTCGCCGGCCAGGATCTTGGCCACTTCGGCACCGATCCCCCGCGAGGATCCGGTCACGATGGCAGTCTTGTTGTCCAGCAGTCCCACACGGGCTCCTTTGTTTGATATGTCTAAATCGCTTGGGGTCTGCAGTCCATCATGCCAGCGCGGGCCCCGCGTCCGCTTGTGCGACCCCCACAAATAAGAGGAGTCCGGCTAGTTTGGCGCAGGCCTGCTAGTGGCCCATGCCCAGGCCGCCGTCCACCGGGATGACAGCACCGGAAATGTAGGCTGCCTCGTCGCTGGCAATCCACCGGACCACGTTCGCTACTTCCGAGGCCTCGGCAAAACGGCCGGCCGGGATACCGGCAAGGTAGTCCTTCTGGGTTGCTTCGGGAAGCTCGGCTGTCATATCAGTGTTGATGAAGCCAGGCGCCACAACGTTGGCCGTGATTCCGCGGGAACCCAATTCCCGGGTCAGGGAGCGGGCCACACCCACCAAGCCGGCCTTTGACGCGGAGTAGTTGATCTGCCCCGGGGCGCCGTACAGCCCGGACACTGAGGAGATCAGGACTACGCGGCCCTTCCGCAGGCGGATCATGCCCCTGGACGCACGCTTGATGACGCGGAATGCGCCGGTCAGATTGGTATCGATCACGGAGGTGAAGTCGTCCTCGCTCATGCGCAGCAGGAGTGTGTCTTTGGTAATCCCGGCGTTCGCCACCAGGACTTCCACCGGACCGTGGGCTGCCTCGACCTCGGTAAAGGCCGCATCGACTGATGCTTCGTCTGTGACGTCAGCCTTCACGCCAAGGATCCCGGCCGGCAGCTGAGACTCGCTCCGGTACGTTACGGCCACCTTGTCGCCATTGGCCAGGAACGCCTCGGCGATGGCAAGGCCAATGCCACGGTTGCCTCCGGTGATCAGGACGCTGCGGGCGGTGGCGGCTGCTTCAGACATAAGACGCTCCGGAATTCTGCGGCAGGAGGCACCGCGGTAGAGACGGGTGGGGGATTTTTACTGCCTCCGATCTTAGCCTCCGTTTGGGTGCGTCTGCCGTTGGTGGGAGAATAGGGGCAAGCCTTTGGAGCGTGATCAATCAGCCGTGACCCGTAAAAACAATGCTGGACATTCCGTGCCCGGCGACCCCCAGCGGTTCTCCGGCGATACCGGTGTCCACAGCATTACTGACGCCGGAACAGCCCACTCCGAGGACATGCACCGGCGCATGATGAAATACGCGCTGGCCATGGGTATCCGCATGGTCTGCCTCATCCTCATCTTTGTGGTGGACGGCTGGTTCAAGCTGGTGATGGTTGCCGGCGCGGTATTCCTCCCCTGGATAGCCGTGGTCATAGCCAACGGCAGCGACAAAGCGGAGGTCCACAGCGACTCGCTCCTCGACTACGCGCCGCTTGCCGAGCTGGAAGGCACTGCCTGGCAGCCGGAGCAGAACGACGCCAACCCGTCCGCAGTGCTGCAGGGCGAACTGGTAGATGGCGAACTGACGGATGACGACGACGATCCCACGCACGGACAGGAACGGCGGGCTTCATGAACATTTTCGACCTGGCCGCAGGCACCCCCGGCCCCTCGCCGGCCACAGCTGCCCCCTGCTCCCGGAAGGCCTGCCGCTCCGAGGCGTCATGGCAGCTGTTGTGGAACAACCCCAAGATCCATACGCCGGAGCGCCGAAAAATCTGGCTGGCCTGCGCGGAGCACCGTGAGTGGCTGGAGGACTACCTGCAGACCCGCGGGCTCTGGAAGGAAACCGTTGTCCTGCCTTCGGGGCACGAATCAGGCCAGACGCCGGTGGGGCAGGACGGCTGAATGTACCGCTTCCTCTTTTCCAGCAAATGGCTGGGTTACCTGCTGCTGGCCGCCATTTTCGCCGCCGCCTGTGTGTTCCTGGGCCGGTGGCAGATGGACCGCCGCGCCGACACCCTTGCCGAGATCAACCGCGTCCTTACCAACTATTCCGCCACTCCCATCTCCTTCGACCAGGCCAGGGAAGAATTCTCGGGGCTGGACCCCGCCAAGGAATGGACGCAGGTGGAGCTCAAAGGCACCTACGACGTTGATGGCCAGCGGATTGTCCGGAACCGTCCGCTGAACGGGCAGCCGGGGTACGAGGTGGTTGTTCCGTTTAAGCTCGTGTCCGGCGAGGCGGTGGTGGTGGACCGGGGATGGCTGCCGATCGGCAACAAGAATCCGGGGAGTCCTGACTCCATCCCGGCGCCGCCGTCCGGTTCCGTGACAGCCATCGTCAGGCTTAGGCATGGCGAGCCCCAACTGGACCGCGGCGCGCCCGACGGCCAGCTCGCCTCCATCGACCTGCCCACGTATGCAGACCAGTTGGGGTACCCGGTCCTTACCGGGGCCTACGGCCAACTGGCCTCCGAATCCCCTGCCCCGGCCGACGCGCCGTTCCCATTCCCGAAGCCGGCCACGGAGGAGGGCACGCACCTCTCCTATTCGCTGCAGTGGTTCGCGTTCGGTGTCCTCATGTTTGTGGGCTTCGGCTATGCCGCCCGGCAGCAGGCCCGCAACGCCGCTATCGACGCCGAAGGCGAGAATAACAGTGAAGCCGGGCCGCGGGACTCAGGCAGCCCCGTGCACTCCGCCGCCGCGGCAGCCCGCCGGCGTGCCCCGGTTGCCCGCAAACGCAAGCGGGCCACCTCCGAAGAAGAGGAAGACGCCCTCCTGGATGCGCAAGGGTACTGAAGCTTGCCCTGCCCCGTCGGTTCCGTTAACTTTGCTGCGTGCTGGATGGTATTGGATGACTAAGAAGGGCGCCGCATGATCGAGATCCTGAACCCCGCCGAAGTGGCCCGGGCCAAAGCGGCCGGCGCACTGGTCGCTGACATCCTGCAGTCGCTGAAGAGCCGCAGCACGGTGGGCACGAACCTTCTGGACATTGACCTGTGGGCAAAGGCCATGATCGTCGAGGCGGGCGCGCTTTCCTGTTATGTCGATTACGCGCCGTCCTTTGGGCGCGGGCCATTCGGACACTACATCTGCACGGGCGTCAACGACGCCGTGCTCCATGGACTGCCACGCAACTACTCGCTTGCCGACGGCGACTTGCTGACCCTCGACCTCGCCGTCTCCAGGCAGGGAATCGCCGCAGACTCTGCCATCAGCTTCATCGTGGGTGATTCAAAGCCGCCGGAGAGCGTCGCGATGATCAGCGCGACCGAGCGCGCCTTGAGCGCAGGGATAGCTGCTGCCGGACCCGGGGCCCGCATCGGCGATATCTCCCATGCCATCGGCTTGGTCCTCACCGAGGCGGGCTACCCGATCAATACCCAGTTCGGCGGTCATGGCATCGGATCGACGATGCACCAGGACCCGCACGTTCCAAACACCGGACGGCCGGGCCGCGGCTACCAACTGCGTCCCGGGCTGCTGCTCGCACTGGAGCCGTGGGTCATGGCCGACACCGCCGAGCTCGTCACAGACGCGGACGGGTGGACGCTCCGAAGTGCAACAGGCTGCCGGACAGCACACAGTGAGCACACCATCGCCATCACCAACGACGGAGCCGAAATCCTCACTTTGCCCGGCGTTATGGCCTAAGCGAGGGTAATGAGGTCCAGGTAGTCTTCGTTCCAGTGGTCTTCGACGCCGTCAGGCAGCAGGACAACGCGCTCAGGATTGAGGGCTTCCACTGCACCTTCGTCGTGGCTGACCAGGACGACGGCGCCGCTGTAGTTGCGCAGGGCACCGAGGATTTCGGCGCGGCTGGCTGGGTCCAGGTTGTTGGTGGGCTCGTCGAGGAGGAGCACGTTGGCGCTGGACGCCACGATGGTGGCCAAGGCCAGGCGGGTCTTCTCGCCGCCGGAGAGGACGCCGGCGGGCTTGTCGACGTCGTCGCCGGAGAACAGGAACGAACCGAGGATGCCGCGGACCTCGGCGTCCTTCATGTCCGGGGCGGAGGAGCGCATGTTCTCCAGCACGGTCCGGCTCACGTCCAGGGTGTCGTGTTCCTGGGCGTAATAGCCAATCTTGAGACCGTGGCCGGGAACAACTTCTCCGGTGTCCGGTTTGTCCACGCCGGCCAGCATCCGTAGGAGGGTGGTCTTGCCGGCGCCGTTGAGGCCCAGGATGACCACCTTGGAGCCGCGGTCGATCGCGAGGTCAACGTCGGTGAAGATTTCAAGCGAACCATAGGACTTGCTGAGGCCCTCGGCCGTGAGCGGGGTCCTGCCGCAGGGCGACGGGTCCGGGAACCGCAGGGCGGCCACGCGGTCGTTCTCGCGGACCGCTTCCAGTCCGCTGAGCAGGCGCTCGGCCCGCTTGGCCATGTTCTGCGCGGCAACAGCCTTGGTGGCCTTGGCACGCATCTTGTTGGCCTGGTCGAAGAGGACCTGGGCCTTCTTTTCGGCGTTGGCGCGTTCACGCTTGCGGGCGCGCTCGTCCGTTTCGCGCTGCGTCAGGTAGCGCTTCCAGTCCATGTTGTAGAAGTCGATCTGGGCGCGGTTGGCGTCCAGCAGGAAGACTTTGTTAACGGTGGCCTCTAGCAGTTCCGTGTCGTGGCTGATCACGATCAGGCCGCCCTGGTGGTTCTTGAGGAATTCGCGCAGCCACGCGATGGAGTCGGCATCAAGGTGGTTGGTGGGCTCATCGAGCAGCATCGTCTCGGCGTCGGAGTAAAGGATCCGGGCCAGTTCTACGCGGCGGCGCTGGCCACCGGAGAGGGTCTTCAGCGGCTGGTTGAGGATACGGTCCGGCAGGGCCAAGTTGGAACAGATCGCCGCAGCCTCGGCCTCCGCCGCGTAGCCACCGGCGGCCAGGAACTCGGACTCCAGCCGGTCGTAGCGGTTCATGGCCTTGCGCTGGATGTCCGCGTCGTCGCTGGCCATCTCATCGTGCGCCTTCCGGAGCTTTCCGACAGCGACGTCAAGGCCCCTGGCTGCCAGGATGCGGTCGCGGGCGAGCTGTTCCATGTCCGGAGTGCGGGGATCCTGCGGGAGGTAGCCGATCTCGCCGGTGCGGGTGACCTTGCCCGCTGCCGGCAGGCCTTCGCCGGCGAGGACCCGCGTCAGGGTCGTCTTGCCTGCACCGTTGCGGCCCACGAGGCCGATCTTGTCGCCCTTGTCAATGCGGAAGCTCACCTGGTCCATGAGGAGCCGGGCGCCGGCGCGCAGTTCAAGATCCTGGACAGTAATCACAGCAGGTAAGGCCTTTCACAACAGGGAAGCGCCGCAGCTCAACGGATGGTGTCTGGTAGCAGCCGGGCAGAATGGCCGGACAGAACGGCCTTTCCAAGTCTACCGGCCACAACTACACACCGTAACCGCGGCCCTCACGGCCGCCCTTTGTGCCGAGCCGTCAGCCAGCAGCCGTCCGCTTAGTACATCCCCTACAAAATAGGGCCCGACGGCGGCCGGTAACGTCAGGATCATCCCCATGCTTTGTTTGGACAACACCCGATAGGACTCCCCATGAGCCAGACTGACACTGCCGCCACCGGCCCCGTTTCATCCCCCGCCCGCAGCCGCTGGAACGCTACCGACCTCGGCCTGATCGCCGTGTTTGCCGCCCTGGTTGCCGCCTCCGCGCTGGTCCCCGGCATCGCCGCGAACGTGTTTGGCGTGCCTATTACTTTCCAGACCCTCGCGGTGATGCTCACCGGACTGATGCTGGGTCCCACACGGGGATTCGCCGCTGTCGGCCTTTACACGCTGCTGGGACTGGCAGGACTGCCAATCTTCAGCCAGGGCCGCAGTGGCCTGGGTATCCTGGCCGGGCCGTCTGCCGGCTACATCATCGCTTTCCCCCTCGCCGCGGCACTGGTGGGCTGGCTGGCCACGGTGGTTATCCGGCGCACATCACGGGCCCGGGCGCTGTGGTTTTTCCTGGCAGCTACAGTCACCAGCATCTCCCTGGTGCATACGCTGGGCGTCCTGGGTATGGCGGTGAACACTAAGGCCACACTGGGCGAGGCTTTCCTGGCCGACCTGGTCTTCTACCCCGGCGACATCATTAAGAACACCCTCGCCGCCGTAATCGCCGTTGCCCTGCACCGGGCTTTCCCCGACCTCCTGGTGCGCCGGGTCGCGCGGATCAACGCCTAACACAGCCATGGCAACCATTTCCTTCCGGCACGCCTCAGTCGCTGTGACCGTCGACAGCCGCCCGGAACCCAAAACCCTGCTGGCCGACGTCACGCTGGAGCTTACTGAACGGCGCATCGGTGTGATCGGTGCCAACGGGTCCGGCAAATCAACCCTGTTGCGGCTGCTCAACGGCCTGGTCCTGCCAACGTCGGGCACGGTGACGGTGGACGGTGCCGACACCGTCCGGGCGGTCCGGGCTGTCCGCAGACAGGTGGGGTTCGTCTTCACGGATCCGCTGTCCCAGCTGGTCATGCCCACGGGGCGGGAGGATGTTGAACTGTCGCTCCGGCGGTCCGTCCGCAACGGGACGGAACGCCGGAGCCTCGCAGAGGCCGCCCTGGACCGGTTCGGGCTCCTGGGCCTCGCGGACCAGAGCATCTACGAGCTCTCCGGCGGCGAACGCCAGCTCATGGCGCTGGCTGCTGTATTGGCCGTGAATCCGACGGTTTTGGTACTGGATGAACCGTCCACCCTGCTGGACCTGCGGAACCGTGAGCTCCTGCGCCGCACTCTGTCCGGCCTCGAACAGCAGATCATCATGTCCACCCACGATCTCGAACTCTCCCTGGAAATGGACCGTGTACTGGTGGTTGAGGCCGGGCGTGTGGTGTTCGATGGTGGCCCGGCGGCTGCGGTGAGTACTTACCGGGCGTTGTGCGCTTCCGGGCTGGCCGCGACGTGAGGGGGCACGGCTTCCTGCTGGCCAACTACGTACCGGGCAATTCAGTCATCCACCGCGCGCCGCTATCCCTGAAATTCCTTCTGGTGGTGGGCTGCAGTCTGGCATCGTTCCTGATCGTGGACTGGCTCGTGTCCGCCGCCGTGCTCGCGGTGATGTGCGGGCTGTACCTGCTGACCGGGGCTGGCCCGCGCCGGCTCTTGGCTGCAATCCGCCCGCTGCTGGCTGTCCTGTTGGTGATCGGCCTGTTTCAGTGGTGGCAGCTTGGCGGACCAACGGCGGCCCGGATTGTCCTGAACATCCTGGTGTGCGTGGTGGCTGCCTCCCTGTTAACGGCCACCACCCCCATGCAGCGGTTGCTGGATGGTGTGGTGTCGCTTGCCATGCCGTTCCGCCGTTTCGGTGCCGATCCCGAGCGTTTCGCCCTGACCATCGGCGTGATGCTGCGGAGCATCCCGTACATCGCCGGGACATTCGCGGACGTCCGGGATTCTGCCCGGGCACGCGGGCTGGAACGGAATCCGCGGGCGCTGGTGCTGCCCGTTTTTATCACCACTGTGGCCTTTGCGCGCCAAACCGGCGAGGCGCTGGCGGCCCGCGGACTCGGTGACGCCGACGAGTGAAGGCCTGACCGGCAGCAGGTGCTGGCGGGCCTTAGCTGCTGATAACTTCGTAGCGCAGCAGCGCGGCGGTCCCCATGCCCCCGGCGATGCTGATCATGGCCAGAGCCAGGGCGCCGTGCTTCCTGGCGCGCCGTGCCTGGGCCAGCAGCCGGGTCACCAACACTGCTCCCGAGGCTCCGTACGCGTGGCCCAGCGCCAACGCCCCGCCGTCGAGGTTCACCCGCTCCGGATCGATGTGCAGCTGGTCCAGGCAGGCGAGGGTCTGTGACGCGAAGGCTTCGTTGAATTCCACCAGGTCCACGCCGCCGGCCGGGATTCCGCTGGCCGCCAGCATCCGCTCGGCGGCAACCGCCGCGCCGATGCCCAGCAACTCCGGGTCCACCCCTGCCGTCTCCGTGGCCAGCACCACCAGGCCGTCGGCCGCACCGAGCTCGCGGGCGCGTGCCAGGGAAGTGATCAGGACGGCGGAGGCGGCGTCCGCGTCGAAGCATGAGTTCCCGGCGGTGACAGTCCCGCCGTCCACAAAGGCAGCCGGGAAACGGGCCAGCACTGACGCGTTGAGTCCCCGCCGCGGTCCGTCATCCGCGCTGACCGTTCCGGTGGAGGTCTCCAGCGCGGTGATCTCGCCAGTAAAGTGGCCCGCCACGGCCGCGGCCAGGGCGCGCTGGTGGCTGCGCAGCGACAGGGCATCCTGCCGCTGCCGGTTGATTGCGAAGCGGGCGGCCACATTCTCGGCAGCCACCCCCATGTCCGGGTCGCCATAACTGTGTGGCACAAACTGGGCCCGGGCAAAAAAGTCGGCCTCGCCGTCGTCGTTCAGGTACGCCCGCAGCGGAGCGGTGCTGATGCTTTCCACCCCCCCGGCGAGATAGACCTGGTTCCCCCCGGCCGCCACCATCCTGGCGGCGATGACGATCGCGTCCAGGCCCGAGCCGCACTGCCGGTCCACGGTCAGGCCGGGAACGCTGACTGGAAGCCCCGCCTCCAGCAGGGCCAGCCTGGCCACGTTGCCGCCGCCGCCCACGGCATTTCCGATCACCACGTCGGACACTGCTTCCGGGGACACCTGGCTGTCGCTGAGCAGTTGCTGCAGGACGGGCGCCAGGAGTTGGTGCGCCCGCAGGCCTTTGAGTGGCCCGTTGGCGCGGCAGACCGCGGTGCGCCGCGCCGCGACGATCACCGGTTGCCGGTCGGCAGGCAGGAGCATCGGGCCCACGGTTGCAGAGTTCACGGTTTCAGCGGCCAACGTTTAGAGTCCAAGGCGACGAACGCGCTGGTCATCCCCGTTGATCCAGTCAAGGAGCATGTTCCGGCTGACCTTGCCGCGGTCCGTGGTGGGCAGTTCGGTCAGGGAAAAGTACTGCACGGGGCGTTTGTCGCGCGCCAAGATGTTTTCGAGGCCGGCCCTCAGCTGCGTTGCGCTGATTCCGCCTTGGGCCGGAACCACGCCCGCCACCACGCGCTGGCCCCGGATATCGTCCGGCATCCCGGCTGCCACAGCCGCCGCAACACCGGGAACGGACGCCAGCGCCAGCTCCACCTCGTGCGGATAGACGTTCTTCCCCGAGGTGAGGATCATGTCCGCACGACGGCCCAGGATGTGCAGCTCGCCGCCGTCAAGATACCCCTGGTCCCCCACGGTGAACCAGCCGTCGAATGACCGCAGGGCCTGGCCGTCATCGCCCCAAAGGTAGCCGTTACTCACTATGCCGCTGCGCACGCAGATGTTCCCCGGGGCCCCGTCCGGCAGCGTGGAACCGACGTCGTCGAGGATCCTGACTTCAACCCCCGGGAATGCACGGCCGATTCCGGTGCCGCCGGCGTCAAGCTCCCCGGCGGGCAGCCCGGCACCGGAGACAAAACTCAGTTCGGACGCGCCGTAGTACTCATAGATCGTTGCGTTTGGCGCCCACCTGCGGGCGGCTTTGAGCGTCCTGGCATCAAGTTTTGAACCCGCGCAGATGATGGAACCCACGCCGGAAGCGTCCACACCACCGGTGAGCCCGCGCTCGCTCAGCAGCCGCAGCATGGTGGGCACCAGAACCAGCCGGGTGACGCCGTCGTGCGTAATTGCGGCGTGGGCGCCACCGACGTCGAAGCTCTCCAGCGTCTGGAACTGCGAGCCGGCGTAAAGGCACTCCGCCAGAGCGTAGAGGTTAAGGCTGGCTGCCAGGGGGCCGGGCGCCAGCGTCACGTCGTCCTGCCGGAGGCCAAAGAATGCAATGGACGCCTCGAAGGACTTCCGCCACGACTGCCTCGAACGGGTGAACGCCTTGGGCACGGAGGTGGTGCCGGAGGTGAGGCCGATCAGGAAGGTCGATTCCGGCGGGCCGTCAGCCAAAGCATCCGATGCCGCTATCCCGCCCGGCTGTACTGCGCCGTCCAGCCGCTCCCTGAGTTCCTGCAGCAGTTTCTCCGGCCATGCAGGGTCCAGGACGGCGCATTGCCGCTCCCCGGCCACGGCCGCGGCGAACCGGACAGCAAACTCGACGGAGTTGGGCTCGGCCAGGACCGTAACCGCTGCCGCAGCGGGAACAGCGGCCGTGGCGGCGTCGCGAAGCTCGGCCCAGCCCACCCGCCGCCCCGCAACCACGACGGCAGTGTCATGGGGGCGTTCGTCAGCCCAGCGCTGGATTTTGTCGAGAAAAGGCATCTTCCCAACTTTACCGGCCGGGCGCCGTTCGGCAGCGCCGGCAAGAGCTATTGTGACTGCATGAGCTTCAATGACAACGTCCAACTGGATCCCTCCCAGGTGCAGGACCGTCGCGGCATGGGCCGCGGCGCCAAAGTGGGCGGCGGTATCGGGGGCGGGCTTATCCTGCTCATTGCGGCCCTGTTCGGCATTAACCCTGCCCTTTTGGACGGTCTCACCGGCGGGGCCGGCACGCCCGACCAAAACCATGGCACGGCACCGGCCTGCCAAACGGGTGCAGACGCCGACGCCCGCCTGGACTGCAGGATCACCGGCACGGTCAACAGCCTTAACGCGTTCTGGCCGGCCTACCTGCAGGACTACGGCGTGCAGTACCCGCAACCTAAGACCGTCATCTTCGATTCCGGCGTCAATACCGCTTGCGGCACCGCCTCCAGCGCCGTAGGCCCGTTCTATTGCCCCAATGACACCACGGCCTACTTCGATCCCGGTTTCTTCCAGGACCTGGTGGTCAGGTTCGGCTCGTCCGGCGGTCCCCTGGCCCAGGAATATGTGGTGGCCCACGAATTCGGGCACCACATCCAGAGAGTGCTGGGATACCTGGACCGCGGCCAGCAAGACCCGCAGGGACCGGAATCAGGCGCAGTCCGCGTGGAGCTCCAGGCCGACTGCTACGCCGGTCTTTGGGTCCGGCATGCAGCAACCCAGGCAGGTCCGGATGGGCAACCGTTCCTGGAACCGCTCACCCAGCAGGACCTGAACGACGCTCTCTCTGCCGCTTCCGCGGTAGGCGATGACCGGATCCAGGAAGCGGCCACCGGCCGCGTCTCACCCGAGGCCTGGACGCACGGTTCCAGCGAGCAAAGGCAGAAGTGGTTCTATACGGGCTACCAGAGCGGCGACATCAACCAGTGCGACACCTTCTCGGCTGCCAACCTCTGACTTAGGGTGGGTGGGGAGTACGACGACGGCCGGTCACCTTCGCGAAAAAGGTGACCGGCCGTCGTCGTACTCCTCAGCAGGGGCCTCCGCCGCCGCAGGCCGCATGGCCGAGCGGAGCGAGGTTAGGGAGGTGGTGGGGACGGACTCAGATGTTGAAGCCGAGGGCCCGCATCTGGTCCTTGCCGTCGTCGGTGATGCGTTCCGGACCCCACGGCGGCATCCAGACCCAGTTCAGGCGCCAGTCATCCACAACGCCGTCCAGGGCTTTCCCTACCTGCTCCTCGATCACGTCGGTGAGCGGGCAGGCGGCGGTGGTGAGGGTCATGTCGATCAGCAGCGCGCCGTCGTCGTCGGAGTACTTCAGGCCGTACAGCAGCCCGAGGTCCACGATGTTCACACCGAGTTCCGGGTCGATGACGTCCTTGAGAGCCTCTTCGACATCTTCGAGACCCGTCTGGGCCGCATTGATTTCGGTCATGGCAAGTCCTAACTAGGCCTTTGCTGCAGCGATGGTGGCTGCGCCGACGCCCGTGGCGTAGCGGTCGTAGCCTTCTTCTTCGAGGCGGTCGGCCAGTTCCGGGCCGCCCTCTTCGACAACCTGGCCGTCAACGAATACGTGGACGAAGTCAGGCTTAATGTAACGCAGGATGCGGGTGTAGTGCGTGATGAGCAGCGTGCCCATGTTGCCCGCTTCGTGTGCACGGTTGACGCCTTCGGAGACAACCTTGAGGGCGTCAACGTCGAGGCCGGAGTCGGTCTCGTCAAGGATCGCGAACTTCGGCTTGAAGAGCTCCAGCTGGAGGATCTCCACGCGCTTCTTCTCGCCGCCGGAGAAGCCTTCGTTGACGTTGCGCTGGGCGAAGTCGGCGTCGATGCGCAACTGGGCCATGGCGTCCTTGACTTCCTTGGTCCAGGTGCGCAGCTTGGGTGCTTCGCCGTCAATGGCGGTTTTTGCGGTGCGCAGGAAGTTGGTCATGCTGACACCGGGGACCTCCACGGGGTACTGCATGGCCAGGAAAACGCCGGCGCGGGCGCGCTGGTCGACGCTCATCGCGAGGACGTCTTCGCCGTCGAGGGTGATGGTGCCGCTCGTGACGTTGTAGCGCGGGTGGCCGGCGATGGTGGACGCCAAGGTGGACTTGCCGGAACCGTTGGGGCCCATGATGGCGTGGGTCTGGCCGGTCTTGATGGTCAGGCTGACGCCCTTTAGGATCTCCTTGGTGCCCTGCTCCGTGTCAATGCTGACGTGCAGGTCCTTGATCTCAAGAGTAGACATAAATCTTGTTCTCCTCTGCACCGGGCCCTTCGGCGGCGGTGCGGTTTTTGTCTGGAAGTTTGGTTCTGTTGCGTGGTATTGCCGCTGGCGGCTGATCTGTCCGGCTGATGCTGCTAGCTGAAGTTCGGGGCTGCCGCTCCGTTGAGGACGTTGGTGAAGTCCACGTAGACCTCATCTCCGTGGATCTCGACGGCGAACACCGGGACGGGATCGTAGGCGGGCAGCTGGAGCGGCTCACCGCTGCGCAGGTCGAACTGGGAGCCGTGGCCCCAGCATTCGATCATGCACCCCTCCACTTCGCCCTCGGACAAGGAAATGTCTGCGTGCGAGCAGGTGTCCCCGATGGCGTGGATTTCTCCCATGGAATCCTTGACGATGGCGACAGGGAAGTCGTCGATCAGGATCCGCAGCGCCTGCTTGAGCTGGATTTCATCCGTCTTACAGACAAGTTCGCCCTTTGGCTGGTCAGTCATCAGTCTGTCCGCGCCCTCTAGTTGTTCGTCACAGCGAGTTCGCGCTCAACAGCCTCGGTCAGCCGCTCTTCGAGGGCCGGCACCTTGATCTGCTGGATGATCTCGTGCAGGAAGCCACGGACCACCAGGCGGCGGGCAACATCCTCGGGGATGCCGCGGGCCATCAGGTAGAACAGGTGCTGGTCGTCCAGCCGGCCGGTGGCACTGGCGTGGCCGGCACCCTTGATCAGGCCGGTTTCGATTTCCAGGTTCGGAACCGAGTCGGCGCGGGCGCCGTCCGTGAGCAACAGGTTGCGGTTGGCTTCGTAGCTGTCGGTGCCCTCGGCTTCCTTGCGGATCAGCACGTCACCCACCCACACAGCGTGGGCATTGCGCCCCTGCAACGCGCCCTTGTACAGCACGTTGGAGGTGCAGTTGGCCACTGCGTGGTCAACGAACAGACGTTGCTCAAGGTGCTGGCCGGCGTCGGCAAAGTACAGGCCGAACATTTCCGCTTCGCCGCCGGGAGCCGTGAACCGTGCCGAGGGCGTGACGCGGACCAGGTCGCCGCCAAGGCTGACAACCACATGCTTGAGCTTGGCGTCGCGGCCGATCTTTGCCTGCTGCGAGGAGGCGTGCACGGCGTCGTCGTTCCATTCTTGGAGCGACACCACGGTCAGGTCGGCGCCGTCTTCTACAACGATTTCGATGTTCTCGGACACCACGGCCGAGCCCTTGTGGGCCAGGACCACAATGGACTTGGAGAACTTCTGGGCCACGATCACCAGGTGCTGGGCCGCTGCTGCCGTGCTGGTGCCTTCGACCAGGACGGTGATCTCGGTGTCGGCTTCAAATTCGGCCGGGATGGTGAGGACCGTGGCTTCCGCGAAGTTCTCCCAGGCGTTGGCGGACACGCGGTCCTCCGGGATGCCTGCTGAGCCGATACGCTTGTCGTCCCGGCCTACGGTCTCCACCGTGACCCGGTCAGGGCCGGTGACCGTGACAGTTGGAGCGGCACCTGCCAGAACCTCGCTGTGCAGCCCGCGAAGGCGCTTGAGCGGGGTGAACCGCCAGTCCTCTTCGAGCCCGGTCAACGGTTTGAAGTCCGCCAGGTTGTAGGACGTCAGCCGGCCGGCGCGTGAGCTGTCCGGGATACCGACGCCGCCGCCGTGGGAGTGGCGTTTGACCGCTTCGCCGGCCAGTGGGGCCTTGGACGTGGCCGCATTGATCGGAGAAAGGCTTTCGCCTTCCTCCGTGAAACCGTTAATAAACGGCTGGGCCGAGGGCGCGCCGATGCGGGCCTTTTCAGTAGTGATTTCAGTCATCGTTATCCGACGGACCCTTCCATCTGCAGTTCAATCAGGCGGTTTAGCTCAAGTGCGTACTCCATCGGGAGTTCGCGGGCGATGGGCTCGATGAAGCCACGGACGATCATCGCCATGGCCTCGTCTTCGCGCATGCCGCGGGACATCAGGTAGAAGAGCTGCTCTTCGCTGACCCGGGAAACAGTTGCTTCATGGCCCATCACCACGTCATCCTCACGGATGTCGATGTACGGGTAGGTGTCCGAACGGCTGATGGTGTCAACCAGCAGCGCGTCGCAACGGACCGTGTTGGCCGAGTGCTTGGCACCTTCACGGACCTGGACCAGGCCGCGGTAGGCAGCACGCCCGCCGCCGCGGGCCACGGACTTGGAAATGATGGAGCTCTTGGTGTTCGGCGCGATGTGCACCATCTTCGAGCCGGTGTCCTGGTGCTGGCCGGCGCCGGCGAAGGCGATGGACAGGGTCTCGCCCTTGGCGTGCTCGCCCACGAGGTAGACAGCCGGGTACTTCATGGTGACCTTGGAGCCGATGTTGCCGTCAACCCATTCCATGGTGGCGCCCTCTTCGCAGATGGCACGCTTGGTCACCAGGTTGTACACGTTGGTGGACCAGTTCTGGATGGTGGTGTAGCGGACGCGGGCGCCCTTCTTGACGATGATTTCCACCACGGCGGAGTGCAGCGAGTCCGAGGTGTAGATCGGCGCCGTGCATCCTTCGATGTAGTGGACGTAGGAGTCCTCGTCGGCGATGATCAGGGTCCGCTCGAACTGGCCCATGTTCTCCGTGTTGATCCGGAAGTAGGCCTGCAGCGGGATGTCCACGTGGACGCCCTTGGGGACGTACACAAAGGAACCACCGGACCAGACGGCCGTGTTCAGCGAGGCGAACTTGTTGTCGCCCACGGGAATGATGGTGCCGAAGTACTCCTGGAAGATCTCCGGGTGTTCGCGCAGCGCGGTGTCGGTGTCCAGGAAGATGACGCCCTGGGCTTCGAGGTCCTCGCGGATCTGGTGGTACACCACCTCGGACTCGTACTGGGCGGCAACACCGGAGACAAGGCGGCTGCGCTCAGCTTCCGGGATGCCCAGCTTCTCGTAGGTGTTCCGGATGTCCTCGGGGAGGTCTTCCCAGGTGGCGGCCTGCTTCTCGGTGGACCGCACGAAGTACTTGATGTTGTCGAAGTCGATGCCGGAGAGGTCTGCACCCCACGTGGGCATGGGCTTGCGGTCGAAGTACTTCAGGCCCTTGAGCCGAAGGTCGAGCATCCACTCCGGCTCGTTCTTCTTGGCCGAAATGTCACGGACGACCTCGTCATTGATGCCACGGCGGGCGTTGGCGCCGACGTCGTTCTTGTCGGACCAGCCGTACTCGTACGTGCCGATGCCGTGGAGCTCGGGATTCTTTTCCAGAATCTCCGAGATCACAGTGTCTTCGGCTACCGCTTTCTCTGATAGTTGGTCCGTCATCACGGCCTTTCTTGCTGCTGGTTGGTTACTTCATCCAGGCTGGCGGGGGCTGCATGCGGGACCTGAGGTCCCCCGGCAGCCAGCCGGCCTGTGGGAATGTGGGTTGTGCAGACGTGCCCACCGCGCGCCAGCGTGGACAGGCGGCGCACGTCCACGCCTACCAGCCGGGAGAAGACGTCGGTCTCCACGTCGCAGAAAACAGGAAAGTGGGCAGCGAGCTGCTGGATGGGGCAGTGTCCCTGGCAGAGCTGGACGCTGGACAGTGCCGCCGGCAGGGGGGCCTTTGCCTCGATCGAAGCGGCCGAAGAGACAAACCCGTCCCGGCTCAGGGCCTCGGACAGCGCACGCGCCCGGGCAGTGATGTCCGTGCCGGCCTGTTCGATCTCAGGTGCGTAGCGGCGTTCCATATCGGCGAAACGCTCGACGGCGAACGCGCGGACCGCCTCGTCGCCCGCCAGCTCCTGGAGCTGCTTGAGCGCCAGGGTGGCGATGTCGAGGTAATCGTTGCCAAGCGTGGACTGGCCCTGCGAGCTCAGGACGTACCGGCGGGCCGGGCGTCCCGCGCCAGCACCGGCCCTGGCGATGCGCTTGACCTCAATGACACCGCTGCGGTCAAGGTGGTCCAGGTGCCTCCGGACGGCGGCAGGCGTAAACCCCAGCAGGTCGCCGAGTTCCGCCGCGCTGATGGGGCCATGCTCCAGAACGGCACCCAGAACACGGTCCCGGGTACGCTCGTCAGGATCCGCCGCCGGCACAGCGGCAACGTGGCCGCGGTCTGGGGTGGTACGCGGCGCTCCGTGCCCGGCAAAGGGCACAGCAGTAGCGTTCGTCATGGAATACACAACACAATCATGTCGTAATTTAGTCCCCCGTGCCAGTAAGGTGAGGCTGACCTGCGGCGGCCTCCGAAGCACGGGACGAAGTACTACATCCCGTAGAATGCTGGGGTGCGATCCCCCGAATCCCCGGTTCTGTCCATCAGCGGGTTAATTAAGGATGTTGGTCCGCTGGCCAGCCTGGATGGAAAGATGCTCCGGGTGGTGAGCGGTGTCTCCCTCATCGCCGAACGCGGCCAGGTGACCGCCCTCCTCGGGGCCAATGGCGCCGGGAAAACCACCACCATCGAGTGTGCCCAGGGCCTGCAAACACGCAGTGGGGGAACCATCTCGCTGCTGGGGCAGGATCCCGGCCGATCGGGGGCTGACCTGCGCTCCCGCGTTGGCGTGATGCTTCAGGATGGCGGGCTCCCGCCGTCGGCCAGGCCTATTCCGCTCCTGCGCCACATCGCAGGGATGTACGCACGGCCCCGGTCCGTGGACGATCTCGTCCAGCGGCTCGGCATCGGTGCCTTCGCCAGGACGTCGGTGCGGCGGCTTTCCGGGGGCCAGAAGCAGCGGCTGGCCCTGGCCGCGGCCCTCATTGGCAATCCGGAGGTCCTCTTCCTGGACGAACCCAGCGCAGGACTTGACCCGCAGTCGCGGCAGCTGGTGTTTGAGCTCATCGCTGAGCTGCGGGACGGTGGCATGGGAATCATCCTGACCACGCACCTCATGGATGACGCGCAGCGGCTGGCCGACTACGTCTACATTATCGATGCCGGGCGCAACGTCGCCGAGGGTACCGTGGCACAGCTCCTGCAGCGCGACCCCGCCGTCGAATCGGGCGAACATATCCGGACTCTCTTCTTCGAAACTGAGGCGGGGCTCAACCTCGACGGCGTGTTTCCCGCCGCCATCTCGGTCCGCGAGACACGGGCCGGCAGCTACGTGGCCACCGGTCCGCTTACGCCGCGGGACCTGGCTGCACTCGCCTCGTGGTGGGCCGCCCACGGTGTCATGCCCACCTCACTCAGCCTCGAAGCGCGCAGCCTCGAAGACGTCTTCCTGGATATTTCGGGAAAGGAGATCCGATGACAGCCCCGTCAAACGCCGCCCTACGCCAGGCTCCGGCCACCCTCCTCCGCCGCATCCTGCTGCAGGGCAAGTACGAAGCGGTCGCCATGCTCAGGAACGGCGAGCAACTGATCCTTGCTGTGGTGCTGCCGCTGCTCGCCCTGGTAGGCCTGACTGTCACACCGCTGCTGGACGGACTCGGCGGGAGCCGAATAAATATCGCGGTTCCCGGCATCCTTGCGCTGTGCGCCCTGTCCACGGCGTTCACCGGCCAGGGCATAGCCACCGGGTTCGACCGCCGTTACGGAGTCCTTCGCTTCCTGTCCACCACGCCGCTTGGCCGCCCGGGGCTTATTGCCGGCAAGGTCCTGGCCGTGCTGACTGTGCTCGCGCTGCAGGTGGTGGTGGTGACAGTGGTGGCACTGTTTCTTGGCTGGGGTCCGCCGGCCGCCGGCTGGCTGCCCGGCCTCGCCTTGCTGGTTCTGGGCGCTGCGGCGTTCACGGCGCTCGGGCTGCTGGTCGCCGGCACCGTCCGGCCTGAGGCCACCCTGGCCATCACCAACCTGTTGTGGATTCTGCTTGGTGCTTTGGGCGGCATCGTTATTCCCCCTGACCGGCTGCCTGCCGTCGTGCAGTCGGTTGTGCACTACCTGCCCTCCGGCGCGCTGGGCGAGGCCTTGCGCCAGGCCTTCTTGGTCGGCACTGTTAATTTCGGTGCCGCCCTTATCCTGCTGATCTGGACAATCCTTGCCGGAGCAGCAGCCATCCGTTGGTTCAAGTGGAATTGAGATACCCGTGAGCACGGCTTCACGCCTCCCCCAGTTTGCAGGCCGCCTGGCGTCGCGGCTGCCCCGTACCGTTGATGCCCGCGTGCGGCGCCTTGCTGTTGCGTCGCTCGTTGGCCAGATCCTGCTGGTGGTCACCGGCGGCGCAGTCAGGCTGACCGCGTCCGGCCTGGGCTGCCCCACATGGCCGCGGTGCACGGACACGTCCCTGGTCAACACCGCGGAGATGGGGATCCACGGGTTCATTGAGTTCGGCAACCGGCTCCTGACTTTCGCCCTCGCCGCGGTTGCAGTCCTCATGCTGGTGTACTTGTGGAACCTACGCAAGGAACGCCGGGACCTGTTCCTGCTGGCGCTGGGCCTGTTGGCCAGCATCCCGGCACAGGCAGTGATCGGCGGCATCACCGTGCTGACCAACCTTAATCCGTGGGTGGTGGGACTGCACTTCCTGGTGTCCATGGCTTTGGTGGTCATTGCAACGCTGCTCGTTAACCGGGCCTACGGCCGGACCGGACGTTTTGCCACCAACGCGCTCCCCGCCTTGCCGGGCGTACTGCGTCCGGTGACCTCCGCCGTCGCGATTTTCTCCGCAGTGGCCGTCATCCTCGGCGTAGTGGTGACCGGCGCGGGTCCCCATGCCGGTGATGCCGATGCACCGCGCAACGGCCTGGACTGGGACCTCTTCTCCCATATCCATGCTGTGCCGGCATACCTGGTCACGGCAGGAACCCTGTTCGCGCTGGTACTGGTGTTTGCTCGACCCATACCGGGCCCTTACCGGACAGCAACGCTCCTGGTAATGGCCGTCACGCTCCTGCAGGCTGTCATCGGATTCACGCAGTACTACAATGGGATCCCTTCCCTGCTGGTCGGCGCCCACATGCTTGGCGCGGCACTGTTGATGAGCACCGCAACGAACGCCGCCGACGTCGCCCATTCCAGCCCGACCAAGTAGCCCGCAGCGCGCCCCAAGCGCGCCAAGCGCGCCAAGTCAGAGTGCCACGGTTCCGAGGGACCGTGGCACTTCCCCCTTAAAACGCTCTCACACTCAATGCAGGACATCGACGGCCCCTCTCTCACTCCCTGCAGGTTTTGGCCAAACGCCCTCTCACTCCCGCAGACAAAAGGACAGACCCTCCCTCACCTGAGGTGAGGGAGGGTCTGTCAATTTCCTGCACTAAGTGCGGGAGGGTTGGAAGATGCATGCATTAAGTGAGAGAGCGTCCCGGTGGGAGGGGGGGCGTCCGGTCGGTTAGCCGATGATGGCGGAGCCGATGAACGGATCCACGGCCAAGGCGATGAACAGCAGTGTCAGGTAGCTGATGGAGCCGTGGAAGACTTTCATGGCCCTCTTGTCCGAGATGTCTTCGCGCTGCGCCCGGCTGTACAGGGCATGCGACACGTAGAGGAACCACGCCCCGGCAAGGACAGCCGTCACCGTGTAGACCCAACCTGCACCGCCGGCCGGAATCATCAGCAGCGAGCAGGCCACCATGGCCCACGCATAGAGGACCACCTGGACGGAAACCACCTTGGCGCCGGCAATCGCGCCGAGCATTGGCACGTTGGCGTTGCGGTAATCCTCGCCGTAGCGCATGGACAGCGGCCAGTAGTGCGGCGGCGTCCAGAGGAAAATCACCATGAACAGGATGATGGCCGGCCACTCGACGGTGTTGGTCACGGCGGCCCAGCCGATCACCACGGGGAAGCAGCCCGCAGCCCCGCCCCACACAATGTTTTGGGCAGTGCGGCGCTTGAGGATGATCGTGTAGATGATCACGTAGAAGAAGATTGCGGCGAACCCGAGCCACGCGGCCAGCGGATTGGCGCCGAACCAGAGAATCACGATGGCCGCCACGCCAAGGAGCCAGGAGAAAATCAGCGCCTCACGCGGGGTCACCTCACCGGTGACCAGCGGCCGGTTCTCAGTGCGGTGCATCAGTTTGTCGATGTCGCGGTCAAAGTAGCAGTTGAATGCCCCTGCGCTGCCGGCGGCAAAGGCGCCCCCCACCAGGGTGGCGAGGATCAGCCCGATCGACGGAAAACCCCGTTCGGCGTAAATCATGGTGGGCAACGTGCTGACGAGCAACAGCTCAATGACGCGCGGTTTGGTGAGGGCCAAATACGCCTTGGCCTTACGGGCCAGCATGGCTCCCCCCCGTGCGCGGGAAGCATTAAGCGGCGTATCGGTTGTGCTCACGGTGGCAGTCACCCGTTCTGGTTGGCAGTTCTGTCTGACGGTGCAGCTGGATCATGTGGCCGTTTGCCCGGGCGGCCCGCCAATAGTGATCAGAAGAAGGTCCCGGCAATGTCTGGAGTCCGCCGCAACCCCCGAGGGTCACGGCTACCCGGCGTCGGCCTCCAAATATCATACCGTGCGCTTTTGTAACAGATGCCCCGGCATTAGGCCCAGATGATTGCTCGCAGGACGATTCGAGCAGATTAACTCAACCGCACGGAACACTCATTCACATAACGCGAAATTGCGTCCAAAAGGTGAGATTTTCGCCGATCCGACGTTGGAACCGAGCTAAGCTGTCACCAGATCAGCACGTAGAGGGCACGCAGTGGAAAACGCCTTCCAGGCGGCCTGCGTCTGAGCGATAGATCAAACGTTTCGATGGTGAACGGCTGGTACGCACCGCAGCGGGCACCTCAGCGTGTCCCGCACCGGATCCGGTGTACCACCCACCATCAGCACAGAGAGGGGCCCGGTTTTCGTGCCACATTTGGAAGAGCAAGAACTGTCATGGACCGATTTGGACCAGCGCGCGGTGAATACAGCCCGTGTCCTGGCTGCGGATGCTGTGGAGAAGGTCGGTAACGGCCACCCTGGCACGGCCATGAGCCTGGCCCCGGCCGCGTACCTCCTCTTCCAGAAACTCATGCGCCACGATCCCCGGAACCCGGACTGGCTGGGACGCGACCGCTTTGTCCTGTCGCCCGGCCACACCTCGCTGACCCTTTACATCCAGCTGTTCCTGTCCGGCTACGGGCTGGAACTGAAGGACCTTGAGGCGCTCCGCACCTGGGATTCCCTCACGCCGGGACACCCGGAGTACAAGCACACCGCCGGCGTTGAGATCACCACCGGCCCGCTGGGCCAGGGGCTCGCTTCCTCGGTCGGGTTCGCTTACTCCCAGCGCCGGATGCGCGGCCTCTTCGACGCCGACGCTGCCGAGGGCTCCAGCCCCTTTGACCACACGATCTGGGTCATTGCTTCCGACGGCGACATGCAGGAGGGCGTCACGTCCGAGGCTTCCTCGCTGGCCGGGCACCAGGAACTGGGCAACCTCGTAGTGATCTACGACGAGAACCACATCTCCATCGAGGACGACACAGACATCTCCTTCACCGAGGATGTCCTCAAGCGCTACGAGGCGTACGGCTGGCACACCCAGCGCGTTGACTGGACTAAGACCGGCGAATACGTCGAAGACGTCCAGGAGCTCTACTCCGCCCTGCTCGCCGCGAAGGCCGAGACCTCCAAGCCGTCCATCATCTCGCTGCGCACTATCATCGGGTACCCGGCGCCGAAGAAGCAGAACACCGGCAAGATCCACGGATCCGCCCTCGGCGCTGACGAAGTCGCAGGCCTCAAGGAGGTCCTGGGCTTCGACCCGGCCAAGTCCTTCGAGGTGGACCAGGAGGTCCTGGCCCACGCCCGCTCCGTGGTTGACCGCGGCGCTGCCGCCCGCAAGGAGTGGGAAGAGTCCTTCAACTCCTGGCAGGCAGCCAACCCCGAAGGCGCAGCACTCCTGCAGCGCATCGAGGCCCGCGAACTGCCCGCCGGCCTCGACGCCGCCCTCCCGGTCTTCGAAGCGGGCAAGGACGTCTCCACCCGCGCGGCTTCCGGTAAAGTGCTCAACGCACTCGGACCGGTTATGCCGGAACTCTGGGGCGGCTCGGCTGACCTTGCCGAGTCCAACAACACCACGATCGAAGGCTCGCCGTCGTTCGTGCCCGCGTCCAAGCAGACCAATGCCTGGTCCGGCAACCCGTACGGCCGCGTCCTGCACTTCGGCATCCGCGAGCACGCCGCGGCCGCGATCGTGAACGGCATTTCGCTGCACGGCAATACGCGCGCATTCTCCGGAACCTTCCTGATCTTCAGCGACTACCAGCGCCCGGCCATCCGCCTCTCAGCCCTGATGGGTGTCCCGTCCATCTACGTCTGGTCGCATGACTCCATCGGCCTGGGCGAGGACGGCCCCACCCACCAGCCGGTGGAACAGCTCTCCACCCTGCGCGCCATCGTGGGCCTCGACGTAGTCCGCCCCGGCGACGCAAACGAGGTAGGCATCGCGTGGAAGACCATGCTGGAGAACCACGAAAACCCGGCCGGTATCGTCCTGACCCGCCAGAACATCCCCACCTATGCCCGTGGTGAAGGCGCGGCCGACGGCGACACGTTCGGTTCCGTTGCCGGCGTCGCCAACGGCGGCTACGTCCTCGCCGAAGCTTCCAAGGACGGCGCGACCGTTCCGGCGGACGTGATCCTGATCGGCACAGGGTCCGAGGTCCAGTTGGCCGTCCAGGCCCGCGAAGCCCTCCAGGCCGAGGGCATTGCCGCCCGCGTGGTCTCCATGCCGTGCGTTGAGTGGTTCAACAAGCAGGACGCGGCCTACCGCGATTCCGTGCTTCCCGCCGCCGTCAAGGCCCGCGTCTCGGTCGAAGCCGGCCTGGCACTGGGCTGGAAGGAATTCGTCGGCGACGCCGGCCGCTCCATCAGCCTCGAACACTACGGCGCTTCCGCCGACTACAAGCGCCTTTTCAAGGAGTTCGGCATCACCGCGGAGGCTGTTGCCGCCGCTGCCAAGGACTCCCTCGCCGGCCTGCAGGCCTAACCCAAATTTTAGGAGATAACACCATGACTACCCCCACACAGCAGCTCTCCGACGCCGGAGTATCCATCTGGCTCGATGACCTCTCCCGCAGCCGCCTCGAGACCGGCACGCTCCGCAAGCTGATCGAGGAGAAGAACGTTGTTGGTGTCACCACCAACCCGTCCATCTTCCATGCCGCCATCACCGCCGGCACGGACTACGACGCCACCATCGCGGCACAGGCAGCCGCCGGCGCCAGCGTCGAGGAGACAATCTTCGAAATCACCACCACCGACGTCGCTGACGCCTGCGACCTGTTCGTCCCCGTGGCAGCAGTGTCCAAGGGCGTTGACGGCCGCGTGTCCATTGAAGTTGACCCGCGCCTCGCCTGGGACACGGCCGGCACCATCGCCGAAGCCAAGCACCTGTACAAGAAGGTCAACAAGGACAACGTCCACATCAAGATCCCGGCAACCCTCGAGGGCCTCGAAGCGATCACCGCTACCCTCGCCGAAGGCATCAGCGTCAACGTGACCCTGATCTTCTCGCTGGAGCGCTACCGCGCCGTTATCAACGCTTTCCAGTCGGGCCTCGAGCAGGCCAAGGAAAACGGGCACGACCTCGCCAAGATCCACTCGGTCGCCTCGTTCTTCGTCTCCCGCGTGGACTCCGAAATCGACAAGCGCCTCGACGCCCTCGGCACCGATGAAGCCAAGGCCCTCAAGGGCAGGGCCGGCGTGGCCAACGCCCGCCTGGCCTACCAGGTCTACGAAGAGCTCTTCGCCACCGAGCGCTGGGCGGTCCTGGCCGAAGCGGGCGCACTCCCCCAGCGTCCGCTCTGGGCCTCCACCGGCGTCAAGGACCCGGCCTACCCGGACACCCTCTACGTCACCGAGCTCGTCGCCCCGGGGGTAGTCAACACCATGCCGGAGAAGACCCTCGACGCCACGTTTGACCACGGCGTCGTTACCGGTGACACGATCTCGGGCACCTACGCCGAGGCCAACGCGGTGCTTGACGCACTGGACGACCTGGGCATCTCCTACAACGAGGTTGTAGCCCTCCTCGAATCCGAAGGCCTCGACAAGTTCGTGGCCAGCTGGAAGGAACTGCTGGCCGACGTCGAAGGCGCCCTCGCCTCTGCACGGAAGGCTTCCTAACCCACTATGAGCACTCTCAGCTACGACGCCACCGGTGCCGCGCAGCAGGCACTCGAGCAGCACCTGCCCACCCTCGTTGCGGATCGCATCGCCACCCGGATCTTCGCCAAGGACCACACCCTGTGGGGTCCCGACGCCGAGGCCGAGTCTGCTGTCCGCCTCGGCTGGGTCGAGGCGGCCACCGTCTCGCAGGCCCTCGTGGGCGGCATCCTGGAGCTCCGTGATGCCCTGAAGGCGGACGGCGTGACCCGCATCGTGCTTTGCGGCATGGGCGGATCCTCGCTGGCTCCCGAGGTCATCACCGGCACCGCTGGCGTCGAGCTGACCGTACTGGACAGCACGGACCCCGACCAGGTCCGTGCTGCCCTCGCCGACCGGCTGGCCGAGACCGCGATTGTGGTTTCTTCCAAGTCCGGATCCACCTTGGAGACCGACTCCCAGCGCCGGATCTTCGAGCACGCCTTCACCGAAGCCGGCATCGATGCGAAGAGCCGCATCATCATCGTCACCGATCCCGGCTCCCCGCTGGACAAGGCATCCCGCGAGGCCGGCTACCGCGCCGTCTTCAATGCGGACCCGAATGTCGGCGGCCGGTACTCGGCCCTCACCGCCTTCGGCCTGGTTCCTTCTGGCCTGGCCGGCGTCGACATCCAGGCCTTCCTGGATGAGGCCGAGGAAGCCGCCGAGATCCTTAATGACGACGCCCCGGAAAACATCGGCCTGGCCCTCGGGACGGCCCTGGGCGGAACCAATCCGCTGCGGAACAAGATTGTCATTGCCGAGGACGGCTCCGGCATTGTGGGCTTCGCCGACTGGGCCGAACAGCTCATCGCCGAATCCACCGGAAAGCTCGGCACCGGCGTCCTGCCGGTAGTAGCCGGACCCGCCTCGCCCGAGGTCACCTCCGGTGCCGGCGACGTCCTGGTGGTGCGGCTGGTAGCCGCCGACGCCGACGTCGAGCTCGGTGAAAATGAGGTGGCCATCGCTGGCGGCCTCGCCACCCAGATGATGGTGTGGGAGTTCGCCACGGCCGTAGCGGGGCGCCTGCTGGGGATCAACCCGTTCGACCAGCCTGACGTGGAAGCGGCGAAGGTGGCCGCCCGCGGCCTGCTGGATGCACAGCCCGAACCCACGCGGGCTGCCTTTGCAGATGGTGCCATCGAGGTCCGCGGTGGTGACTGGCTCCGTGGTGCCGCCACTGCGGAGGAGGCCGTTGGCGCCCTGCTGGGAACGCTCGACGACGACAGCTACCTCAGTGTCCAGGCCTACTTTGACCGGCTGGCCTTCGCAGACCTGGAAGGCATCCGCGACCAGCTCGCCGGTGCCAGCGGCCGCCCGGTCACGTTCGGCTGGGGCCCGCGCTTCCTGCACTCGACCGGGCAGTTCCACAAGGGTGGCCCCGCCATCGGCGTTTTCCTGCAGGTTACCGCCGCTCCCGCCGAAGACCTGGCCATCCCGGACCGTCCCTTCACGTTCGGGGAACTGATTTCCGCCCAGGCAGCAGGCGACGCCCAGGTCCTGGCCGGTCATGGCCGCCCGGTCCTGCGCCTGCACCTCACAGACCGCGCCGCCGGCGTCGAACAGCTGCAGGGCATCATTGCAGCGCTTGGCGCCCGGTCAGCATCCCTCTCCGACAGCTAAGGCTCAACCGCAACCATGCCAGAAACTGAAAACGGCAGGAATTCCACGACGCGTTCCGGTAGGTCGGGGCGTAACCCGCTCAGGGATCCGCGGGACCGTCGGTTGTCCCGGATCGCCGGTCCGTCGTCGTTGGTGCTTTTCGGGGTGACTGGGGATCTTGCCCGTAAGAAGCTCATGCCGGCCGTGTATGACCTCGCGAACCGGGGTCTGTTGCCGCCGAGTTTCGCGCTGGTGGGTTTCGGCCGCCGGGACTGGACGGATGAGGATTTCGCCGCCGAGGTGAAGGCGTCGGTGCAGGCGTCCGCGCGGACCCCGTTTGATGAGGCGGTGTGGAACCAGCTCTCCGAAGGCATCCGTTTTGTGCAGGGCGAGTTCGACGACGATGACGCGTTTGAGCGTCTCGGCGACACGATCGCTGAACTCGATGAAGTCCGCGGGACGCGGGGTAATCACGCGTTCTACCTCTCGATCCCGCCGAAGGCGTTCGAGCAGGTCTGTCGGCAGCTGTCCAAGCACGGCCTCGCGCAGGCTGAGGGGGACAAGTGGCGGCGGGTGGTGATCGAGAAGCCGTTCGGGCATGACCTGGAGTCGGCACGGGCGCTGAACGACATTGTGGAGTCGGTGTTCCCGCCGGACGCGGTGTTCCGCATCGACCATTACCTGGGCAAGGAGACGGTCCAGAACATCCTGGCGCTGCGGTTCGCGAACCAGCTGTTCGAACCGTTGTGGAACGCGAACTACGTGGACCACGTCCAGATCACCATGGCCGAGGACATCGGCACCGGCGGCCGGGCCGGGTATTACGACGGCGTGGGCGCTGCGCGCGACGTCAT